>LIAY01000035.1 GCA_001438965.1 Microbacteriaceae bacterium BACL25 MAG-120322-bin65
TCAGGGTCGTCTTACCCGCACCATTGATGCCGAGAATTCCCGTTCGCTCACCCGGTGCCAGACGCCAAGTCAGAGGATGCAAAATGGTGGCGCCCTCTATGGTGACTGAGACGTCTTCGAGTTCGATGACCTTTTTTCCAAGCCTCTGGGAGGACATCTTGGCTAGGGTGACCGGGTCCCGAATTTCGGGAACATTGCTGATGAGCACATTCGCGGCGTCGATGCGGAACTTCGGCTTAGTGGTCCGAGCAGGGGCGCCACGACGCAACCACGCCAGTTCTTTGCGCAAGAGGTTTTGTCGTCTCACCTCCGAGGCTTGGGAGCTGCGATCACGCTCAACGCGTTGCAAAATGTAGGCGGCATAGCCGCCTTCATAGAAGTCGACCATGCGGTCATGGACTTCCCAGGTGGAGGTGGTGGCCGCATCCAAAAACCATCGATCGTGTGTTACCACGACGAGGCCACCATTGGCCCCAGACCAGCGATTATTGAGATGATTCGCCAGCCACGCAACACCGGCCACATCGAGATGGTTAGTGGGCTCATCCAAGAAGATGACATCCCATTCCCCCACTAACAGCGCAGCGAGAGAAACGCGTCGTCTTTGCCCTCCGCTTAGCTCGCCGACCATGGCAGTCCAGGGGACGTCGGTGAGCAGCCCAGTGATGACATCTCTAATGCGGTAGTCACCGGCCCATTCGTGGTCATCTTGGGTACCCACCACGGAAAACGCCACACTCTGGTCTTCTGGAATCGTGTCTGATTGGTCCAAAATTCCGACCCGAAGCCCGCCTCTGGCGGTGACATTTCCGGAATCCGGTTGAATGCGTTGGGCCAGAATGCGAATCAGTGTCGATTTCCCATCACCGTTTCGGCCCACCACGCCAATGCGGTCGCCATCATTGATGCCCACCGTGACGTTGTCTAAGACCACTTTGGTGGGGTATTGGAGGGAGATTTGATGAGCTCCGAGGAGATGTGCCACTGCTTGAGCCTAACTGGTCTCGCAGAGGTGCCTGAGCGCGAATACTCAGGCGCTAGATAGCTGGTGTGGCAGCGACACTATCGATAGCGAAATGTGCCTCCAGAACTGTGTGGGGCGAGCCTTTGCGAAGTGTCCAACTCAGCGTGACAGTGTCCATTAGTTTGCTTCCCAAGCCAAAATTTATCTCACCAGCCGGACCTGTTCCGTTATCTTCCGTCACCAGATGTAAAATTTCGTCGCTTCTTTGATTGACCCGGATGACCACCTCGGAAGCGCCACCGTGAAAAATTGCGTTATTGATCGATTCCCGGATGACCTCACGCACAGCGTCTTGAGCGGTGTCGCTTGCCTTTAGGCTTGCAGCGGCATCGGCGGATATGGCGTGGGTGATGTGTGCCACGCCGGCCCACATGGTGCTGAGGGAATTCAGGAAGTCGTCAAAGGGCATCGAGTTGTCGCTGCTAGATCGGATACTGGAAAGCGCTTCTTCTAGTCTTTCGATTAGCGGGAAGACATCATCCTTTTCCAGGTGCCGCTGTTGCAATTGCAGTCCCGTTGAGATCAGCGCAGATTGAATCCTGCCGTGAACAAAAAGGGCCCTCTGGCGACGCAGGTGCCACACGTCGGTGTTGAGAAGGGATATTTCGTGCCGAATTTGGGACTCGATGTCTTGAGTTTGCTCGATGAAATCTCGCCGTCTGGCCGAGAGGACACCTGAAATCGACAGGGCCAGGGTGTACACCGCGGCAAGTGCGAGAGCGTTCGGGAGGCGATCGGGGAGCCCCCATCGGTCGTAGTCAAAAAGATCTCTAGGAAAGCGCAAGATGGCAGTGATTGCCACAAACCCCACGAGATATTGAATCCCCCAGGCCGTGAACACGACAGCGATTGGGTGAGCCCCGTCGCGTTTGAGAAAAAGCCGCTGTATGAGTTTGAGCACCACGACGATAACGAAGCCGATGATAAAAGAAAATAATGCGATTCGGACCGTATCCCAGCCAGGCGTTGCTTGATCTCGAAGATAAATCGCAATCAGGAATGCGAACATCACGCTGGCGATGGCAAGTGGCTGCATCGAACTAGAAAGACTCACTGGGGTTGCCCAACCTGCGGGGTTGCCCGCTGAGGGGTTTTGGCGCGGGCGTTTAGTGAAGGGCGCTGAAGTGTCTGCGAGTAGTTTTTGGGAAAATGGCCTGATGATGACCTCGACTGAATGATAAATGTCGGCCACCATGCGGTCGACGAATCCTGTGTCGAATCTGCCGCTCTTCAGGAACTCGATTACTTTGTTGACTTCGGGGCTAATGACCTTGCGAACGTTTGAATCGAGCTCGCGTTGAATTCTTGTCCGCCGCGCGAGAATCCTCTCTCTCGTGTCCAGCAGCTCTTCGCGCGCGCGTTGCAAGTCGCTCAACTGTTGCCTCTGATCTGAGGCTGGGCCGGAAATCGAGATTGCCAAAAGGGCGGACAGTAGGCTCAGCGCGATCATTCCGGCAACCAATTCCGCTAGGGCGGAAGCCTTCGTCTCGTCAAGAAGAACCTGGGCAAGCAGAAGAGGGCTCACTGGCACCGTGAGATAGGCGACAAGGGCTACGCCCATGCGCCCTAGTGCTCCGTGAATGCGAGCTGAAGTGAATCTGGCCGCCCCAACGATTGCTAGCGCCGCAAGAAGATTGGCCCCCTGCCATAGAAAGGCTTCCCACCCCCATTCTGGCCCGTTGGTGGCAGAAAAAACGGGTCTACCCGAGAGAATACGAAATGGCACCCAAATGATGACGTAACTCCAGGGGACATAGTTTGGAAGCCTCAACCACAGAGATTGACTAAACGCTAATCGCCTCATGAGTTCAGCTTTTCTAAATATTTCCGCACAGATTCCAATCGAAGCGTCCTGCTATCGAGCAATAATTCAGGAATTTTGGCTTGAATCCGTTCCGCTATGCGCTCGATGGCTCGCAGTGACTTGCCGTCCTTAGTGGCAATTTCCCTATTAGTCAGCCCGCCGGCGATGTCGAGAAGTAACGAATGTTGCATCCTCGTGAGACCGCGCCCCGGGATAAAGACTGGTCTGATTGTCGCCTGCAAGGCTGGACGAAGGCACTCTTCAATAGCTGAGCGGACTATCTCGACATCGTGGAGATTGAGTTTATTGAGATAGCCAATATCGCCCAGCAATGCCGAGTCCATGTTGCCCGCGGCATCTTCATAGGGCAACCGGGAGAGAAAAAGTACCGCAACATGAGGGTGGGTTTTGGACATCATCTTTGCAAAATCCAAACCGGTGGGGCCTGGGCCTAGGTCGATATCAAGAATAGCCAAATCGGGGTCAAATGATGTCAGGGCGACTTTGGCTTCTGTGGCACTTGCCGCGCAATAGGTGTGAAAGCCAAATGTCCGGATGACGCTTTCGAGCAAGGTGAGCGTGAGCGCGTCATCTTCCACCAGTAAGACTCGACGGTCTTTGAACTCGTGGCCCATTGTCTAAACCTAGTTGCCGGCAGGGGAGCCCAGCACCAAAAAAGCGCGCCGGCGAACCGTTTGAGTCCGGTCACAGGCGGACCGGTCAGCTGGATGCCTGTAGTGCTCGTGGCAACGTCGCTGGGCGGGCTTATGCTCCTAGTTGGCCTAACTTTGGCCATCAGACGTAGATCGCGACCAGTCGCGCCCGTAGCCCCAGTGTGGTGAGCTGGCTTGGCGCGCCCAGGGAAGCTGCCTATGCGGTGTTGTTCTTAGCCAGTGAGGAATCCAGTTATGTCACCGGCACCGAACTTGTTGTCGATGGTGGCCACACTGCGCAGTGAGGCTACTCGAGCTTGACGGTGTTCTCAAGATCGGGGGAGCCTAGATTGACCACGAGGACTTTGACCGGGGACTTAGTAGTGTTTCTTCCATTGTGCGGAGTATCGAGGCCTTCCATAATGGCCTCTCCCTCTTGGTAAATCTTTGTCTCTTCAACGCCCTCGACGAGATACGTGACTTCGAGGGTTCCCTGAAGGATGTAGGCATACATCGGAGCTTCGTGGAGATGCAAACCAGTTTGCGAACCGGGCGGTAACGTCACGATGCTCGAACTAACCTGGGGTTCACTGGTGACGGGGTAGCTGAAATTTTCACTGAGAATGGTCTGCCCGGTTTTATCCAGTAACACCCGAGAGCTAATGCTCTCTTGCGCGCTACTAGTGCACCCAGCGCCCAATAGGACAATGCTAAAAATAGCAACAGCGAGTGTGCGTTTGATCATGGGTGGGACCTCCGAGTGTGGTGTGGCTTTGGCGCTCATATGGAAAACTATCGTGTTATTTAGACTCAACGGCAATACCCTCTACATTCCTCTGCACGGCCCACAACAGTGCGGATGTGACCTGCGGATGTTGCAGACGTGCTGACCACTGCTACCCTCAGGCATGCGCCCCACCCGGTCTTGGTTGCCGTTGTTCGTTGGGATTGCTCTGAGCTGGGGTTCGGCCTTCATTTTCATCAAGAGCGGCCTGGAGTTTCTCACTCCGATTGGAGTGGCGTTTAGCCGTTACGCCTTGGGCGGTCTGGCGATGCTGCTATTTGCCCTGCGTCGTCAGGTGCGCTTCCCGCACAATCGCCGAGAGCTGGGGCACATCTTTGTACTGTCGTTGTTCCAAAGCTCCCTATACGGGGTTCTCATGGCACTGGCACAAACCCAAGTCACCTCCGCTCTGGCGGGAATAGCTGGCGCACTCGTGCCGCTGATGACCTTCCTCGCGATTGTCTTTGTTTTTCGAAGTGAGAAAATGACGCGGGAGCAAATCGTTGGTTTAGTGATTGGCCTTCTCGGCACACTGGTGATTTTGGGTGTGTGGCAGGGTTTCGGGGACGTGCCGGCCTGGGCGTTGTTCGCTCTCTTGGGGTGCACAATCTGTTACGGACTTTCTTACCCTTATACAAAGAAGTACATTTTGCCCCACGGCACCGCGCCGGAAGCACTGGTAGCCACGCAGTTTGGTTTTTCTGCTGCGACGTTGCTTCCGGTTTTTCTCTTTTTCGGTGTACGAGAAGCGCCTTCGTCCGTTAATCAGGTCTTGTCCATGGTCGCCCTGGGGATACTGTGCACGGGAATTTCGTTCGTATGGAATTTTCGGTTAATCGCCCTCGCGGGGTCGCTCATTGCCTCGACTGTTATTTACTTTGTTCCGATCGTGGCCATCACCATTTCCGTTGTGTTCACCTCGGAAGAATTGACCTGGTTCGAGCTTGTCGGCTGCGGTGTGGTTTTGTTGGGGGCAGCAGTGGGCCAAGGCCGATTACGACTCAAATCCCGGTAGCGGCACTTCCAAAGTTCTTGCTGCGAGTGCGGGCCTCTAGGTTAGAGGGCATGAGAAGGCTTGTCTTGTGGGTAGTAGCCGGCGTGGGATCTGTCCTCTTGGGAAGCAGCATTGTCGTTGAGTCGCTCAGGGACGCGTTTCGACGCATGCGATTTTTCGCTCACCCGCATCACCAGAAGAATCGCATCCAGGGCCAAGCGCAACTCCAAAAAGATGTTCATCTGCTAGAGCGCGCACTTTCACTGCCCGAGCCTCGGCGCCCTTTTGGGGCAGTGGTGACCCAAAGAATCCTGCAAACCATTGAGGACTTCGGCGCGGTAGTGCCCGTGGAATTACTGGCACAAGCCGAGCGAGCTCTCGAAGATAGGTTGCAGTGGAATGAACACGGCATCCGGCCTGGACCGGTCGGAACTAAACCGGAACGCGAAGGCGAGACCATTCTTTCCACGCGCCGCTCGGTTCGAAGCTTTGTTGAAGGCGAAGTGCCCACAGCGCAGGAGTTAGAGAAAATCATCGAACTGGCCGCCTGGGCGCCGAGTGTTTCCAACACCCAGTCATGGCGGGTTCGCCAGTACCGAGATCCGGGTAAACAAGACGAACTTTTAGCGCATCAAGATGGGCATGTTGGAATCGATGTGATTCCCTTGTTGCTTCTCGTCTCGAGCGATATTCGCTCGTTTGTTGGGCCCCACGAGCGAAACCAAATGTGGATTGATGGGGGAATTTTCTTGCAGCAGTTGCTGTTAGCGATTGAATCCCAGGGCTTCGCTAGTTGTCCTATGAACTTCTCTGCCACCAACGCCCAGGCAAATCGTTTAAGAAAAGCCGCCAGCATTCCGGCCTATGAAGAGATCATCTGTTTTGTTGCCCTGGGGCGACCCAGCGGCATTAACCCTGCAGATTCCCCACGACTTCGCCCGGATAATTTTCTGCTGGATTAAGTGATCTCTGCAACCATGACTAGACGTGTTGTCTTGGTCCAGTGTTGGCGCAGCGCACTGAGGGTTACTCCTGTTCGCGCAGAGTTGCACTCACATAGTCATAGGGCCCCGATAGTGCCTGGTCCGTTTCGGAGGTACTCAAAATGACTAGCCATTCACCCGGTGCAACTTCGACTGCGCCGGGGTCTAGATAATTTCGATCAGATGCCTCGAGGAGGGGTTGCGCGGCGATACTCCAGGTTTCACCGTTGGTGGATCGCGCCAAGAATATTTTTTGTGGCAGGCGCTGTGTTGCAGGTGTGGTGGAGAGCAGCGCAACCCAGTCACCTTCCTCGGCTCGGAGGATGTAGGGATCGACATAGCCATCGCTGATGACAAAGCCCTCGTTGGCGGTGAAACTCAGCCCGTCCGCGGAAGTGGCGGTGCGTAATACTTCCCAGTTTTCCCCCTCAACCTCATCTACCCACATCATCATTACTTTTCCCTCAGGGGTGACGTAGGTATCGGGAACGCCCCATGCCATGCCCGGGCCGTCTTGGCTGATACCGGTGGCTTGTCCTGCGCTAAACGTTTTGAGATCCTGCGAGGTCGAGACCATCACAACCTTTGTCATGGTCGATGGGTCCATGGGTTCCCCCGGGTTACCTGGAGGCCCATCAAAGCTGACGTAATAGAGCAACCATGAGTTATCTGGGCGCTGAACTAAGGAGTAGTCACTGCCCATGGGTAATGAAATGCTGGGGTCAGGCTCAAAATCGGCGCCATTGCTCGATCGAAAAGCCCGGATCTGGTCGATGCTGGTTGCCAACAGGAGGTAACCCCCGTCGGGGTGCTTGATGATTTCTGGTGATACGCCAGGCAGCCCTAAGGATGAGCCCAGTTCGAGGCTAAATGTTGTGTCGAAAGAGAGGTTTTCTTCAGCGGAGGATGGACTAGCCCCACTAGAACCATCCCCGTCGGAAGAGGCGCAGCCACTAAGAACAGCACTAAACCCGAGGGCTATGCCAACAAAAAGACCCATAGTTTTCTTAGGCAACTTTTTCACGACCATAATGGTACTCCGCTCGAGCGCCCTTAGGCCATAACTGACTCTTTGGTTAACGGGTTTAGTTCGGGCCTTAGCTCGCCGCTGCGAGGCGCTCTTCAGCAGCTTCTTGAGAAGCGCTTTTATCGCGTAGCGGGATTTCTTTGATGAACCAGCTAATGGCGAAACCAATAGCCAGAACGACTGCTGCCCAGAAGAACACATCGAGGCTTGCCTCGACAAAGCCAACCCTAAACGGTGCGGTCAGGCGGTCATCTGCACCAATAAGGAAGGAGCTATCCGAGGTGAGGGCGCTCTCTGCCCCACCTGACCGCAGCGAGCCAAGCAACGCCTGGTTAGCCGGATTTGCCAACACGGCTGGGTCTTGGGTGGCGGCCACAAGATCAGCTTGTAGTGCTGCGTCGCCGAAGGCGGTGAAGATCGTTTCTTCAAGACGGCTAAAGAGGATCGAGAGAAACACGGCAACACCGAGTGTTCCACCCATCTGACGGAAGAACGTTGCTGAAGATGTGGCAACACCAATGTCTCTTGCCGGTACGGAGTTTTGGCTGGAGACCATCAGGGTCTGCATCAGCTGACCCAGGCCAAGCCCCACGATCACCATGCCCCCGGACACCATCCACAGCGGTGTTGCGGCTTCGAGGATGAGGAAGAAGTAGGCATAGGCCGCCGATAACACGGCGGTTCCCAGGTTCATAAAGATTCGGTACTTGCCGGTTTTCGAGGTAATTCGGCCAGAAAGTGTGGTCGCGGTTGCCATACCAACAACCATGGGCAACATCAAAAGACCGGACTGCGTGGGGGTGACGCCATAGGCAATTTGGAGAACCAGAGGCAAGATGATCATCCCGCCAAACATCCCCACACCCACGATGACACCAAGAATTTGGGTCAGGGCAAACGTGGTGTTCTTGAAAAGAGCGAGAGGGATCAGCGCAGCATCGCCCATGGCGCGTTCGACAAAAATGAAGGCAACGATGCCGATGCCGCTGGTTGCGTAGTAAGCGATTGCGATGGGAGAGCTCCAACCCCAGTCCCGACCTTGCTCAGCGATGATGAGCAGAGGCACAACACCCATGATGACGGTGACGGCACCCCACCAGTCGATTTTTTGAGGCCGTGGGAAGTGGGGGACATGGAGAAAAGTGACGACCATAATCAGCGAGACGATGCCAATGGGCAGGTTGATCAAAAAGACCCAGCGCCAACCATCGATCCACAAGAAGCTATCGATGCCGGCAAAAAGGCCACCGACCAGCGGTCCGATAACGCTCGATGTGCCAAACACGGCTAAGAAGTAACCCTGATACTTAGCTCGCTCTTTGGGCGAGACGATATCGGCAACGATGGTCAAAGCAAGAGAGAACAAGCCACCTGCGCCAAGACCCTGCAGGCCACGATACGCAGCAAGTTCATACATGGTCTGGGCAAAACCAGAGGTGACGGACCCGATAACAAAAATGGAAATGGCGATCATAAACAGAGGTCGACGGCCAAAAATATCGCCGAGTTTGCCATAGATGGGCGTGGAAATCGTCGCGGTAATCAAATAGGCGGTGGTAGCCCAGGCTTGTAGGGCAAGGCCATCAAGGTCGTCGGCAATGGTGCGCATTGCTGTGCCCACAATGGACTGGTCTAACGCGGCCAAAAACATTCCCGACATGAGACCGGCAAGCACGAGCATGATCTGGCGGTGATTCATCACCCCGGAGGATGCTGCCTCTTTCGCTTTTTCGGTTCGGGTCTGTTTGGCTTGGGGCACGACTCTCCTCTTATTGAACGCGCCCTAAAGCTTCGGTGATGCTGCCTATGAGCTAGCTGTGCGGCGGCCTAGGCGCACTGGGGGCGCATCTCTATTCGGGGACGCTAGACAACCATAGCTCGCTCGAGTCGGCCTCAGCCGCCGTCACCCTATGGCTGCTTTGGCTCAGTCTTTTTCTTGCTGGCCTTGCTTTTTTTGTCTCCGCGGACGCTACCAGCGTGGGCAATTGCGCCCGGGTCAGAGCTTGATTTGATGAAGCTTGCCACGACCGCAACGATCAAAATGGCGCCAATTACCCACAGGCTCAGCCCGGTGTCAATTTTTGGCACCATGGACCATTGCTCGTGGGCGAATAAAAGAATGAGTTTGACGCCAATAAAGATAAGGATGAAGGACAGCCCCAGCGAAAGGTAGATGAGCTTATCCAGTAAACCCTTCAAGATGAAATACAACGCCCGAAGTCCCAGTAGCGCAAACGCGTTAGCGCTAAAGACCAGGAAAGGCTCCTGTGTAACCCCGAAGGTGGCAGGGATGGAATCTAGGGCAAAGAGCAAATCAGTGGAGCCAATCGCAATCATGACCAAAAACATGGGGGTGGCCAGTCGCTTGCCGTTCTCTCTAATAAACAGCTTGGTGCCGTGGTACTCCTCGGTAAAAGGCGTGACCCGTTTTACCGCACGAACAAAGAAATTCTCCGATGGGTCGGGGTCTTTGTTCCAGTGGCGCATCAGACCAATACCTGTCCAGATCAGGATGGCGCCGAAGATGACAAAGGTGAAGGCGAAATAGGCCAGGGCTGCTGCACCAATGGCAATGAAAATGGCGCGTAGGACCAGCGCCAGAAGAACACCAATGAGCAGCACCCGTTGCTGATATTTCGAGGGAACCTGGAATTGGGCTAACACGATGGCGAAGACGAAGACGTTGTCGACGCTGAGAGATTTTTCCACCAGGTAGGCGGCAAAGTATTCGGTGCTATAGACACTTCCGGCGTCGAAGAAGACCCACAAGCCAAAAAGCAGTGCCACGGAAATATAGAACACTGACCACCAGGCGGCCTCTCTGAAGCCGACGTCATGAGGTTTGCGGCTAAAAGTTAGTAAATCCAGTGCGAGCAGGGCCGCAATCACGCCTAATACGGTGGCCCACTCGAGAAAACCTACATCCATGTCAACCCCATTGATCGGCACCGCTGATGGGCAAAAGCTCTCCTCAGTCTAAAACGTGTTGCTGGTAGAAGACCTG
>LIAY01000036.1 GCA_001438965.1 Microbacteriaceae bacterium BACL25 MAG-120322-bin65
GTCCCACAGCAGCAGCCAACGGATTTCCACCGAAAGTTGACCCGTGCTGACCAGGTTTGAGAACTCCCATTACCTCGGCCGTTCCCACCACAGCACTCACCGGAACGATTCCGCCGCCAAGCGCCTTGCCGAGGATATACATATCGGGCTTCACCTTCTCGTTATCGCACTGAACCGTGGCACCGGTGCGACCCAGGCCAGATTGAATTTCATCAGCGATAAACAACACGTTGTTGTCTTTGGTGATTTTGCGCACCGCCTGGAGGTAACCCTTAGGTGGAGTCACAATGCCGGCTTCGCCCTGAATGGGCTCAATCAAAACCGCGACCACGGTGTCATCGATGGCTTTCTCCAACGCGGCTGCGTCGCCGAAGGGAACCTTCACGAAGCCAGGAGTGAAAGGGCCGAAGTCCTTTTGGGAGCTCTCATCCGAAGAGAAGCTCACAATAGAAATGGTGCGACCGTGGAAGTTATTCTCCGCCACAATAATTTTGGCTTTGCCGGCAGGAACACCTTTAACCCGATATCCCCATGCGCGGGCCACTTTGATGGCACTTTCAACCGCTTCCGCCCCACTGTTCATGGGCAAGACCATGTCCATGTCCAATAACTTCGCAAGCTCTGTTGCAAAGGGGCCTAACACATCGTGGTGAAAAGCCCGCGAGGTGAGGGTGACCCGATCTAATTGCCGTTTGGCTGCTCTGATTAGGATCCGATTGCTGTGGCCAAAATTCACCGCGGAGTAAGCAGCCAAACAATCCAGATACTTCTTGCCCTCAACATCAGTAATCCAGGCACCTTTGGCCGTGGCCGCGACGACGGGTAGCGGGTTGTAGTTGCGGGTGAGCGAACCCATCTCGAGTTCTAAGGCACTGGCGGTGGTCACTTTGGCGCTCATGAACGCAGCTCCAAGGTGCAGCACTTGACTCCGCCGCCGCCGAGCAATAGCTCGGAGAGATCAACGCCAATGGGGTTGTAACCGCGATCTAGGAGATCCTTGGCAAAAGTCGTGGCGCGAGCAGCAATGACAACATTGTGGCCGTCACTAAAACTGTTAAGTCCCAAAATAGAAGCATCCTCTTCGGTGGCGATGATGGCGTCAGGATAGCGCTTGCGCAAAATGCTAAGCGATGCGTCATCAAAAGCGCTGGGAAGATAGGCGATTGTTGTGGGATCAATCACGGCCAGGGCCGTATCGAGGTGGTAATAACTGGGGTTAATCAGCTGCAACGAGACAACCTCGCGACCATAAATGGAGGCGATTTCTTGGTGGCTGCCACTGTCACTGCGAAAACCTGAGGCAGCGAGAATCGAATCCCCTACGAGAAGGAAATCCCCTTCGCCCTCATTGACCTCTTGGGGTTCTGCGACCTGAAAGCCGTTTGCCCGAAACCACTCCATATAGGCAGGTCCTTCGGGCCCTCGTTCTGGATAGTGAAACTTTGCGCCATAGGCAATGCCATCTAGGACAAAACCGCCGTTGGCGGCATAGACCATATCGGGCAGCCCCTGCAGGCCATCAATGAGATGAACATCGAAACCTAAATCCTGGTACGTGTCATAGAGCGCGTTCCACTGCGTAAGCGCCAACGAAGTGTCTGTGGGCTCTTCGGGGTGCATCCAGGGATTGATCCGATAGCTGACGGTGAAATGCTCGGGACGACACATCAGGACACTCGGCTTAGTGGCCTTAGTGTCGGTGGTGACAGCGATGTTTTCGGGAGCAAGAGTATTCGTCATGAAAGCAGTCTCTCACGCAACTATCGAGTATTTTTGCCGTTTGGGCGCGGGTTTCCCGCGTCTTAGGGTGCTTTTTCAGGGAATATGTGCGTAAGCTACATAAATGGACGCAATCGACCATCGCATCATTGGGGAGCTCCGCTCCAACGCGCGAGCGAACTACGGCGACATAGGTGCAAACGTGGGTTTATCTGCCTCCGCCGTTAAACGCCGCGTGGACAAAATGGTGACCGAGGGAACTATTCGAGGGTTCACCGTTGATGTGGATCCCAGTGTTGAGGGCCTCGCTGTCGAGGCCTATGTGGAGCTTTTTTGCCAAGGCACTGTTTCTCCCAAAGAACTTCAACGGATTCTGCTGACCATCCCCGAAGTTATGGAAGCAGGCACTGTCAGCGGTGACGCTGATGCCATCATCCACATGAGAGCTAAAGATATTGGCGCACTAGAGGACGCCCTAGAAAGAGTCCGCCTTGCTCCTAATGTGAATCACTCGAAAAGCTCTATCGTGCTTTCTCGCCTGATCCACCGACCAAGGAATTAGATCGACAGGTTGGCAAACCGTGGGTCAGGTGCGCCAAAACGGTGGGCAGTTACCGACACTGATTGCTCCTTGACAAACGGCAAAATCTCAACGCGCCCCGATTCGGTGACCTCGTTGCCATAGAGAGCAATCTCGGGATTGCCGTCAAAAGCCACCGCCATTGCGTCAGCGCGGGCTGCAATCAGGCGGATCCGCTGAGGTGGGTCACCCTCGACCCGCGCGACGAACTCGCGATCTATTTCGACCTTGTAGCTGGCCAGGGAGCCAAAACCATCAGGAACACCGCGAAGTGCCTCCAGGACATCATCCGGTAAGGGGTCATGGAGGGAGAGTTTGATGCGCGCACCCGCACGCATCCCAGCGAGGCAGACACGCACTGTTTCAGCCACAGGAACAAAGCCTTCAGCGCGAATGGTCACATCCGTTGGGTGGTAGCGGAAAACATTTCGCTCCACACCGAGACCGCTGGGGTCCACTGAGGCCCCAAAAACGCCTTCCCACGATTGCTGATCGCTAGCGAGGCTGCGGCGTAAGAAACTTGCCGTGCCTTCGTCCTCTGGTGCCACCAGATCAGCAACACCGGCAAGATAAGGATCCACCTTGATTTCGGAAAAATCCGCAGTGGCAGCTTTTCTGCGCCAGGAACCCAAACCAAAGAGGTAGTTGGGTCCGCCAGCTTTGGAACCTGGTCCCACGCTGGATTTCTTCCAACCGCCAAAGGGTTGTCTCTGAACGACGGCTCCCGTAATACCTCGGTTGACATAGCAATTACCTGCTTGAACCCGGTTCAGCCAGTACTGCACTTCGGTGGGATCCAAAGAATGGATACCGGCTGTGAGGCCGTAGGCCACCCCATTTTGCATGGCGAGTGCCTCTTTGAGGCTTCTGGCGTGCATGATGCCAAGTACTGGGCCAAAATACTCTGTGAGGTGGAAGGGGCTCTTGGCTCGCACATTATTGCGAACACCTGGCGACCACAACCGGCCTGTCTTGTCCAGCGCCTTGGGCTCTAACAGCCAACTTTCTCCCTTAGCAAGGTAGGTGAGACCGCCTAAGAGCTTTCCCTCCGCCCGTTCGATAACAGGGCCCATCACCGCTTGAGGGTCTTTGGGGTAGCCCACGCGGAGCGTGGTAACCGCATCGACTAGTTGTCTCTGGAATTTCTCCGACTGGGCGACAGATCCCACAAGAATCAACAAACTGGCGGCCGAGCATTTTTGGCCAGCGTGCCCAAAAGCGCTCTTCACCACGTCGGCTACCGCTAAGTCAAAATCCGCACTCGGGGTGACAATAAGCGCGTTTTTACCGCTGGTTTCAGCCAAGAGGGGAAGATCGGCTCGCCATGAGCGGAACAGTTTGGCCGTTTCAAAACCGCCGGTGAGAATCAGGCGGTCCACTCCAGGGTGTGAAATGAGCGCCCGGCCAATCTGACCTTCCTCCATGTCCACAAGCTGCAAAACATCTTTGGGCACGCCCGCTGCCCATAGCGCTTCGACCATCACCGCTCCACAGCGACGAACCTGCGGTGCTGGTTTGATCACCACGGCGCTTCCTGCTGCCAAAGCCGAGAGGACCGACCCTGCTGGAATAGCCACGGGGAAGTTCCAGGGGGGCGTCACGACGGTGAACTGGGCGGGATGGAATGAAGCCCCATCGACGGCCTCGAGAGCAATCGCCTGATGCGCGTAATAGCGGGCGAAATCAATCGCCTCACTGACCTCAGAGTCGCCCTCTTGAATCGTCTTACCTGCTTCTTGCATCATCACCGCAAGAAGTTGTTTGCGTCGAAGCCCTAATTCAGCTGCGGCGGCCAACAAAATAGCTGCTCGTTCGCTCGCCGGCTTGGCGCCCCATGAAAGCCCAGCTTTACGACCTCTGGCGACTAGGTCATCAACCGCAATCCTGCCGTTGATAGGACCCAACGATTCCGCAAGCTCCGCCTTTTGCAGCGAAGTTGCACCTAGAGCTTTGCCCTGGGTTGAGTCGGCCAGTGCCCGAATCTGGTCAACCCACTCGCGGTTTTCTGGCAAAGAGGGGTCCGTGTCAGCTTCATTATGGAAGCCATCTCCCGGCGTGAGGGAACTGCGAGTTTCAGTGAGGCGATTTTGATTCCGATTAACTTCAGGCGCCTTGGCGGTCAATGCGGCTAAGGACTGACGGAAACGTTTTGCTTCCCTAACGAAAAGCTCAGTGTTATCGTGCAGATCAAACACCGCGGACATAAAGTTTTCGGTGCTGGCGTTCTCATCGAGGCGACGAACCAAATATCCCACGGCGGCATCAAATTCCTGGGGATGTACAACTGGCGTATACAAAATCAAACGCCCGACTGTCTCCCGGACCGCATCGGCCTGGTCTGGTGCCATACCAATCAGCATTTCAAAATCAACTCCCGCACTCACCTCGCGCCTACTGGCCAGGAGGTGGGCAAAAGCAACATCAAAAAGGTTGTGCCCCGCAACCCCAATGCGCACTGCCTTAGTGCGCTGCGGGGTGAGCGCCCACTCGAGAACGCGCTTGTAATTAGTATCACTGGCCTGCTTGGAGGGAAGCACCGCCAAAGGCCAATCGTGCACTCGGGCGTCAACCTCTTCCATCTGCAAGTTGGCGCCTTTAACGACCCGAACCTTCAGTGGTGCGCCGCCACGCTTGATGCGCGCTGCACCGAAGCTTTGGACCTTCTTCATCGCCTCGAGGGCTTCGGGAAGGTAAGCCTGGAGCACGACCCCTCCGGTGTAATGCAGAAGGCTCGGATCGCTCAAAACTCTCTGGAAAACGTCGAGAGTCATATCGAGGTCCTTGAATTCCTCCATGTCGAGATTGATAAAAGTAGGAGGAGTGGTCGCGGCGGCGAGTTGGTACAGAGGGATAAGGCGCTGGACAACCCGTTTCACTGTTTCGTCATATGCCCACATGGAGAGCTGGCTGGAAATCGCAGACGCCTTTACTGAGACGTAGTCAACGTCCCCACGGCGGATCAGCGCCTGAACGCCAGCAAGACGGCGATCTGCTTCCTGATCTCCCAAAACTGCCTCACCCAACAAGTTGATATTAAGGCGGTCCCCGCGACGCCTGAGGTGTCGCAGTGATCTGCGCAGCTTCCTGTCGCTGGCATCAATAATCAGATGGCCGATGAGAGACTTCAGTGCTCCTCGCGCAATGGGCACCACAATCTTGGGGAAGATGGGAGCGAAAAAGCCACCGACACGGATCAGCAGACGAAGCACACCGGGAAGAAAAGCAGGGATGTCTCTCGATAATTCTCGGAAATTCCGTGCCGCAACAGAGAGGTCCTCGGGCCGTGCAACGCGATCAACAAACCCCAGGGCAAAAGCGGGGCCTTGGGGGTCTTTCAATACTCCCGCGAGGCGCTCAGAACTCGCATCGGGGCGACGGTGGAGAACGGCAGCGCGGTCAAGCCATGCACGAACTTGGGCCACGGTCTCGTCGGCGAGGCTCTGTGCAAACGGTACGCCCGAAACTGGCTTCTTTGCGCCATCCTTCGATGGTTTGGAAATGGCCATATCCATAATCGTAGGGCTTATGGCGCCGAAAGTCGCTCTGAAATGAGTGCCACCACAGGAATTCGCGCGCGAAGATTGACTCGCCGGGTGCCTACTTATTTCGCTAAATCCCACCGGATCGGGTATTGCCGCGCGCAATACCGCGACCGCGGTGCTGGCTTTAGTGCTAGTTCACTGCTTACTTAGCTGCGGAAACCGGGCCGGCCCATGGCGTCCCAGCCGCCAAATCCGTCAAAGCCCTGCACTGCCGAGGCAAGGAAAATGACCCAGCCCACCACGGCCAAGACACCCAACACAATGAGAACCGAGCTCACCGCCACAGCAACCTTGGCGGGAACGTTGTTTACCCCGGCCTTGTTGGACCACATCCACGCGATGATGCCGAGAACCAAGGCGGGAAATTGGCTGAAAAATGCCAATACTAATGCGACGATTCCCATGGTTTGACCCGGGTATTCAGTCTTATCGCTCAGGGCTGTTTCGGTGGTGGCCCCAAGGTCTTCGCTTGGCGCTACTTTCTTGGTTTCGGTTGCCATCACAATCTCCTTCATAGTCGAATTTTTCCTACGTTAGTGATCACAGACTAGGTCTCCCACCTATGAGGAGTCTTGGTGAATCCTATGTAAATCCCTTCACATTGGTGCCCTGCGTTCGACAAACCAGGGCAAGATAGAACGTATGAAGATTGGCATTCTCACCAGTGGTGGCGACGCCCCAGGCCTCAATGCGGTTATTCGTGCCGCCGTGCTGAAGGGCACCCGAATTCACGGACATGAGTTCGTAGGTTTCGTCGGTGGGTATAAAGGTTTGTGTGAGCCCGACATCATGCCCTTGACCAGGAACGAAGTCAAAGGTATTTCGAAACAGGGTGGCACCATTCTTGGCACCTCACGCACTAACCCGTTCGATTATGGTGGCGCCGAACGCGTACGTGAGGTTTTGAGGGAAAACCAGATTGATGCCATCGTGGCGATCGGTGGTGAGGGGAGCCTTGCGGCTGCCAAAGAGCTCAGCGACACCGGAATCCCCATTGTCGGTGTCCCCAAAACAGTGGACAACGATCTCAATGGAACCGACTTCACGTTTGGTTTTGACACGGCCATCAGTATTGCCACAGAAGCAATGGACCGGCTTCGCACTACGGGAGATTCCCATTCACGCTGCATGGTCGCCGAAGTCATGGGTCGACACGTCGGGTGGATTGCCCTGCACTCGGGTATGGCCGCTGGCGCCCACGCCATCTTGATTCCCGAGCGCAAAACCAGCATGGAGGAACTCACCCGGTGGGTCCGGTCCGCTTTCGACCGTGGTCGAGCGCCACTTGTTGTCGTGGCGGAGGGTTTCACCTTGGACACCATGGATGACCCTCATTCCGAGAGGGGGCTTGACGCCTTTGGTCGACCCCGACTCGGTGGCATTGGTGATCTCTTGGCTCCCATGATTGAGGAAGCAACCGGCATAGAAACCCGTGCCACGACTCTTGGCCACATCCAACGAGGGGGAACACCCAGTGCTTTTGACCGAGTGCTGGCTACCCGATTTGGCATGAGTGTCATCAACTTAGTCAACGACAAACAGTGGGGCCACATGGTCGCCCTCAGGGGCACCGAAATTGTTCGGGTGGACTTTGTTGACGCTTTGGGAGCTCTGAAAACAGTCCCCGAGGACCGCTATGAAGCGGCGGCGCTGCTCTTTGGCTAGCACCCAGACTGGTTGGTGGATAACCGACGACGCCTCGGGTTCCCTAGGCGCAACCCTTCGGGGCGACATCCTTGAGGCGGAATTAGGCGATGGCGCGGTCACTGTCGAGATTCATCATTCGGCGCTCAACTACAAAGACGCCCTCGCCCTTACTGGTTCCACCGGTGTAGTCCGAACGACCCCTTTGATTCCGGGAATAGATTTCGCAGGGCAGGTGGTCAATAGCTCAGACCCTGCTTTCACCGCAGGTGAGCACGTTGTGCTCACCGGTTGGGGCTATGGGGAAACCCGCCATGGCGGCTTGGGCACCCGGGCGAAGGTGGAGGCTCAACACCTGGTGCGCCTTCCTGCTTCGTTATCCACTTTCGAAGCCGCCGCGCTGGGAACCGCAGCTTTCACCGCAGCTCTAGCTATCGACGCCCTCGAAAAATCGGGAACCACACCAGATCGTGCGCCCCTGCCCATTGCTGTCACCGGTGCCGGCGGCGCGGTGGGATCGTGGGCCATTGTGCTCTTGGCCCACCGCGGCTATCGGGTAGTCGCGGTAACGGGCAGGAGCGAACTAGAACCTTACCTTCGCTCACTCGGGGCAGAAGGAATCATGCCCCGTAGTGAGATTCTCCAGGCCACTCAACGCCCACTTCGCGCCGAAACCTTTAGTGGCGTAGTCGATCAAGCTGGAGGTCCGCTACTGGCGTCATTATTATCCATGGTCGCCTCGAACGGCGTCGCAGTAGCCTGCGGGCTTGCCGGCGGCGTGGAGCTTTCCACCACAGTGATGCCCTTTATTTTGCGAGGAATCAGCTTGGTGGGGATCAATTCAGTGACCCAGCCTCCCGAAGTGCGCGAGCGGGTGTGGAGCGAATTTGCGAAAAGCGCATCAAGCTTTCCCTTCACAGAGATCGCCTCGAGCATCCGGCTTACCGAGGCGCTCGCTACCGCACCATCTGTGCTTGCTGGAGAAACGAGAGGTCGAGTCGTAGTGGAGGTTGGGCCCTAGTCGTCATCGCTTAGTGCCCACAACACGGAGGCAACAATGCCAATCAGTGCGATGCCGCCGCCAATCAGCCACGCCATGGGGTTTTTGTCATAAGAGCCAGAAACCCATGAGATTCCCGTCTTGGTCACGTGCGCAGGGCTCATTCGATGCTCAATTTCATCCAAAGTTGCCCCTAAATCATCACGGGTGCTCTCCACGTAAGCGTGAACTTCTTTCTTACTCATCTACTTCTCACCTCGAATGGTACGAATATCAGCTCGGATGCTCTCCACTGTTTCACTCGGCACAGGTGACTGTGAACCCGACATCGTTTTCGCCGCAACCGCGGCAATAACGAGGGCTACAAGCAGAACAATCCCAGCACCGATGAGAGCCGCTGCCCACAGTGGCACGACCAAAGACAACGCGAAGACGCCGGCGAAAACCATCAGCAACAGTGCCAAAAGTATGAGCGAGAGACTGATGATAAAAAGCCCCAGACCGATGCCCACCGCTTTAAGCTTGGAAACAATCTCGGCCTTAAGAAGCTCAAGCTCTGCCCTGACCAGCGAAATGATCAGATGCGGGATGTCCGTAATCAAGGAAAGAAAAGGCTTACTGCGCGCCCTCGCCCGGGCGTTGTTGTCAGACAAGGTTTTGGCTAGGCGTCGCTTGAGCCACGAGCATTACGAACGCTCGTGGTGACTTTTTGTGCAGCCTGAGCTGCTTTGTCGGCTAGATCCGGCGCCTTCTCTTTCACAAAGCCTTCGACGTTCTGCACTCCGCGTTGAACGCGGGGGTCTTGCCACACCTTTTGGGCACCAGCTCGGATTTCTTCATATCTCTCGCGACCAGCCCGCGTACCCAGCACATAGCCAAGCACTAGCCCCACGACCAAGAGAATCTTGCCCTTCATAACAGCCTCCGATAAGTATTCCAATTTTGGAATGTACTTGCTATTGCCACAGCCTAACCCTGTTTTTCGACGATTACCAGATACTCACACGCTCACTGGGTTCCATCCAGAGCGCATGATCCGACGAGATGGAAAATGCTTCGTAAAAAATGTCCAGGTTGCGCGCAATCTGATTGCACCGAAATTCTGGTGGTGAATGGGGGTCGATCTGTAATAGCCGTTTTGCTTCTTCGACGCGGACAGCTAACTTCCAGGATTGCGCCCACGAAAGGAAGAAGCGCTCCTTCGCACTCAGGCCATCCACGACGGGGGCTTCCGACTCGCCTAATGACATTTCATAGGCTTTCCACGCGATGGCCAAACCGCCAAGATCGCCGATATTTTCTCCAATGGTGAGCTCACCATTGACGGTATTACCGGGAAGGTCTCTTGGCTCGAGTTCACCAAATTGCGTAATGAGTGCCTTAGTTCGTGTTTCAAAAGCTTCACGGTCACCATCGCTCCACCAATTATGCAGCCGGCCGTGCCCATCAAAGCGGGAACCCTGGTCATCGAAGCCGTGACCAATTTCGTGGCCGATCACGGCCCCAATGGCGCCGTAGTTTGAAGCGGCATCCCGATTCGGATCGAAAAACGGATACTGCAGAATTGCTGCAGGGAACACGATCTCATTGAAGCCTGGGTTGTAATAGGCATTGACGGTCTGAGGAGTCATGAACCACTCATCACGATCAAGCGGGGCGCCAATCTTGGCAAGCTCGCGCTGGAATTCAAACTCATTGCCCGCCATCACATTGGCCAAGAGGTCATCTGAGGTGACGCTCAGTGACGAATAAT
>LIAY01000037.1 GCA_001438965.1 Microbacteriaceae bacterium BACL25 MAG-120322-bin65
GTGTCTTAATCGGAATGTTTTGCAGGTTGGGCTCGAGTGAGGAAAGCCGTCCGGTGCTGGTGCCGGTCTGGTCAAAGGTTGTGTGGAGGCGATGGTCATCGCCGATGGCAACGCGCAGTCCCTCAACGATTTGACGAAGTTTCGTCGCATCGCGATGCCCCAGTAAAGAGTCCAGGAAAGGGTGTGGATTAGATATTTGTAACTCCGCTAGCGCGCTTGCGTCGGTGGAGTAGCCAGTTTTGGTGGCCCTGGTTGTCGGCATTTCCAGTTCTTCAAAGAGCACCGTTTGCAACTGTTTGGGTGAGCCGAGATTTACCTCGTGACCAATGGCAGCAAAGCATTCGGCTTCAAACTTTCCCACCTGGCCAGCCAATTCACGCTCAAGGACATCAAGTGCCACCCGATCACTACCAATTCCGATTCGCTCCATGTCGGCAAGGATTCTCACTAAGGGAAGCTCAATAGCCGAGAGCACTCCCCTGCTGGCTTCATCCAGCTGCGAGCTCAGTTGGGTCCATAAGGCCAACACGCACCAGGCTTCAACACCGACCCCTGCCTCATTCTCCTCGGGCAGCAACTGATCAGCTGGCGGCTGAGGCAACGGCGTTCCAAGCTCGTCACTGACGAGTTGGGCAAAACTACGCGATTTTCCACTCGGGCGAAGAATCCAGGAGGCCACATGTACATCGCCCGTGATGGTGGGCGCGAGGCCTTCACCGTGCAAAATTTTCAGAGCCGATTTGGAGTCAAAAAACACCCAACTGCGACTGCTCTCAGCCATTGCTTCTAGCAACGGCAGGTGGTCTTTGCTTCCCTGGATCCACGGCACGCGAATCGCCTCCACGCCAGCGCCGAGTCCCACTTCCAAAATCACCCCATCAAGAGACCGAAGCTGAACACCAAGGGGCTGATCAGCATGCTTGCCAAGCCATGCGGTGAGTTCCTCATCGACTAGGGACCTCTGTTGCGGCAGGGCAACAGCCTCGGGCGCGACAACCGACTCGCTTGCGATCAAGGTTGCCCCACCAAGGGCAAGAACCCGGTTAGTGAGCGTCTTGAACGCGAGTTCGCCAAAGACCTTAGTCACCGCATCCACATCGATGGGACCCCGCTCCAAAGCTTCCAGCGAAACACCCACGTCAATGTCGGTGAGCAAATGATTCAGCTCCCGGTTTCGGATGACTCGGTCCTTTTGCTCGCGCAAGTTATGACCCACAACACCGGGTATTTCCTCTGCCGCAGCTAAGAGAGCATCGAGGGAGCCGTACTGCGTGATCCACTTCACCGCAGTTTTCTCTCCAACCTTGTCAACTCCAATCAGGTTGTCGCTAGTTTCACCCACCAGCGCGGCGACATCGGGATAACGTTCAGGTCTAACGCCGTAGCGCTCCTCCACCGCATCTGGCGTGTATCGCTTGAGCTCAGCCACCCCCCGGGCGCTGGGGTAGAGAACGGTGACGTTGTCATTGATCAGTTGGAACGTGTCACGGTCACCGGAGACAACAAGTACGTTAAAGCCACCCTCGGAGCCTCGGTGGGCGAGCGTGGCGAGGATGTCATCGGCTTCGTGGTCCTCTTTAGTCAGCGTGATGACGCCCATTGCGTGGAGGGCATCTTGAAGCAGGGGCACCTGACCGATGAACTCCGGTGGTGTCTCCCCCCGGGTGCCCTTGTATTCCGGGTAAATCCTGGTCCTAAACGAATAACGAGAAATATCAAACGCCACCGCCACGTGGGTGGGCTTTTCCTTGTTCAATAACCCCAGAAACATAGAAATGAAGCCATGAATAGCGTTCGTGTGCTGTCCCTGCGGCGTCTGGAAACTATCCAGCGGAAGCGCGTAAAAGGCCCGAAAAGCCAAGGAATGACCGTCGATGACCATCAAGATAGGCTTATCGCTCACAAGCGTTAGCCTACCTGTCGCATGATTTTCTGGAGGAGTACCGATGACCACATTCCCACCCGATATGGATCCAGCCCTGGTGGCGCGACTGATCGAAACCGGCGGCGGCGAGCTTGCTAAGAAAATGGGGATCGAATTTCTGGAACTCTCAGCGGAGCGCTCTGTCGCGCGGATGCCGGTAGAGGGCAATCGTCAGGTGGTTGGTTTACTCCATGGTGGAGCACACGTGGTCCTTGCAGAATCCCTCGGATCGATGTCTGCAGCTATTCATGGCGGAGGCGATCGCATTGCGGTGGGGATCGAAATCAACGCTACCCACTCGAAGTCCATTACCGAGGGCTACGTTGTTGCTACCTGCGAAGCGCTCGTGCTGGGGCGCACCCTGACAACCCACCAGATCACGATGCGCGATGAGGCGGGCAACCTGCTCTCGACGGTGCGCATGACAAACTTTATCCGCGAGATGAAGGCTTAAATCTCTGGGTTGTCGGCCTTCTTGGCCAACTGGTCAATCACGGTTTGAGCAACTTCTAGCATCGTAAGACGGCGATCCATGGAGGCTTTTTGAATCCAGCGGAAAGCTTCGGGTTCGGTGAGGCCCATGGTGTCGTTGAGAATTCCCTTCGCACGATCCAAGATTTTCCTGGTCTCCAAACGATCGGCCAAATCTGCAACTTCATCTTCAAGAGCCTGCATTTGCTGGTAGCGACTCAGTGCAATATCTATCGCGGGAATAAGGTCACTGGGGGTGAAAGGCTTCACCACATAGGCCAGAGCGCCCGCCTCCGCTGCCCGTTCGACGAGTTCCCGTTGGGAAAACGCAGTCAGCAACACCACCGGAGCAATCTTCCTTTTCGTCAGAATTTCAGCCGCAGAAATACCATCAAGTAGCGGCATCTTCACGTCCATCACCACTAAGTCGGGGCGAAGCTCCTCAGCCAGCGCAACGGCTTTCTCACCATCGGCTGCCTCACCCACAACATCAAACCCGTGTTCACGAAGGGTTTCGACTATGTCAATGCGAATGAGTGACTCATCTTCGGCCACAATTACACGGGTAGCGGGCACCAGAGTAGCGTCAGTTTCCTTCACGCTGTGAGCCTAGGGTATTGTCGTTGTGCACACGGTTGTGCGGCAGGCCGGATTGGCGGAATGGCAGACGCGGAGCACTCAAAATGCTTTGTCCGAAAGGGCGTGTGGGTTCAAATCCCACATCCGGCACCCTAGATTTTTAGTCTTTTTGCCCTGCTGGGGGAACACCAGGTCCGGTTTGACCTATCACGTGGACGCGCATGTCATTGGTGGACCCGGGTGTCCCAGGAGGAGAGCCGGAGATAACGACCACCTTGTCCCCCACCTTGGCTAGTCCGCGTTCGATTAGAGCGTGATCCACTAGGGGGTACATCTCATCGGTATGACTCACCCGCGGAACCGCAATGGATTCAATACCCCAGGTGAGTGACATTCTCCGCCGGACTTCCTCTGAGGGGGTGAAGGCGATCATGGGGATCTTGGAACGGAGTCTGGACATTCTTCGAGCAGAATCGCCTGATTCGGTGAAGATGCAGACAAACTTGGCGTCCACGAACTCCGCGACTTCGGCAGCAGCGAGGGTAATCGCACCACCTTGTGTGCGGGGTTTGCTTCCTAAAGGCGGGATTCTAGACAAACCGTGCTCTTCTGTCGAGGCCAGGATGCGCGCCATGGTGGCCACGGTAACAGCGGGGAATTTACCCACGCTCGTCTCTCCACTCAACATCACCGCATCCGCTCCATCGAGCACCGCATTGGCAACGTCGGAGGTCTCGGCCCTCGTGGGCACCGGAGACTCGATCATGGATTCGAGCATCTGCGTTGCCACGATTACCGGCTTTGCCATCTTGCGGCTGAGCTCAATGGCTGTTTTTTGGACAATCGGGACAGTTTCAGGCGGGAGTTCCACTCCCAAGTCGCCCCGGGCCACCATGATGCCATCGAATGCATCCACAATTTCATCTAGCGCGGCCACGGCCTCGGGCTTTTCAATTTTGGCGATAACGGGACAGGAGCGGCCCTCTTCACGCATAATTTCGCGAACCCGATCCACATCAGAGGCAGCTCGGACGAAACTTAGGGCAATGTAGTCGCAACCCAGTGCCAGGCCCCAACGAAGATCGTCTTCATCCTTTTCCGATAGCGCGGGCGCCGAGACGTTCACCCCTGGCAAGTTAATACCTTTGTTGTTGGAGACAAAGCCCCCCACAACCACCGTTGTGACCACTTCATCAGCGGAGGAACTTACGGCTACCAAACTAACTTTTCCGTCATCGATCAGGAGGGTATCTCCTGCTTTAACGTCGCCGGGAAGCCCTTTGTAGGTTGTTCCCACCAGTTCTTTAGTACCTTCTACGTCCCGTGTGGTGATGGTGAAGGTGTCACCCTGAAAAAGCTCGTGGGGGCCATTGACAAACTTTTCTAGCCTAATTTTTGGCCCCTGCAAGTCAACTAAGACCGCTAAAGGAGCGTTTGCATCAGCAGAGGCGCGACGCACGTTGGCATAAATCTCTTCATGAACATCATGACTACCGTGGCTGAGGTTCATACGAAACATGTCCACCCCCGCATCAATGAGCGCTCTGATGCTGTCGTAGCTGGCCGTTGCTGGTCCCAAAGTGGCTACGATTTTTGCACGTCTCATGGGGTCCTTTTCCTGGGTTTAGGCGTGAAGTGCCTGATCAAACGCGCCAACGGGCGCAGGTAACAGCGTAGACCCTTCAAGGAACTGATCGACTTGTGCCGCCACCGCTCGACCTTCCGCGATGGCCCACACGATCAAGGAAGCACCTCGTCCGGCGTCTCCGGTCACAAAAACACCGGGAACGCTCGTGCTGTAGTCGTCGTGGCGCTCAAGATTCCCACGCTTGTCGACATCAAGGCCCAACTGTGCTGTCAAAGCCGCGTGTTCGGCACCCCGGTAGCCCAAGGCTAAGAGCACGAGGTCTGCAGGAATTTTTCGTTCGGTCCCAGGCTTGGGGAATCGGCCTCCATCGCGGTATTCGGTCTCGCACACCACAACTGATTCAACTTCTCCCGCAGCATTCCCCAGGAATTCCACCGTCGAGGCCAAGAATTCCCGCGAGCCGCCCTCCTCATGAGCGCTTTGTACCTCAAAGAGGACAGGGTCAGTGGGCCAAGGGGCATCCACCGGCCGTTCGGTGGGAGGTTGCGTGCCAATCGCCAACATGGTGGTCGTCAAAGCCTGCTGGCGGTGTGCGGTGCCCAAGCAGTCCGCACCGGTGTCGCCGCCACCAAGAATGACGACGTGCTTACCCTGGGCTGTGATCGCAGCGGGAACAACATCGCCGGCCTGCACATGGTTGGAGGGGGTCAAATACTCCATCGCGTGATGGATGCCCATCAGGTTGCGCCCAGGAAGCGTTAGCTCCCGCGGCACGCTCGCACCGGTGGCGATCACGACAGCGTCGTAGCGCTGGGTCAGCTCATCCCAGGTGATATCGGTTCCAATATTGACCCCTGCTCTAAAGCGGGTGCCTTCGCCCTGCATCTGCGCAAGACGCTGGTCAATATGTCTCTTTTCCATCTTGAAATCCGGAATTCCGTAGCGCAATAGACCGCCAATACGGTCATCCCGGTCGAACACGGCAACCGTGTGTCCCACTCGAGTGAGTTGTTGGGCTGCAGCCAGGCCAGCAGGCCCACTGCCCACCACGGCCACCGTTTTACCCGTGAGACGCTCGGGCGGGTTGGGGGTAACCCAGCCGCTCTCCCACGCCTGATCGATGATGGAAACCTCGACTTGCTTGATGGTCACTGGTGGGGCGTTAATACCCAGCACGCAGGATGATTCACACGGGGCTGGGCACAATCTGCCCGTGAACTCCGGGAAATTATTGGTCTCGTGTAGACGCTCAATAGCCCCTTTACCGTCACCACGGCGAACCAGATCGTTCCATTCGGGGATGAGGTTCCCCAACGGACATCCGGAATGGCAAAAGGGCACGCCACAGTCCATGCAACGCGATGCCTGCTGAACCAGCACACCGGAATCGCGTGGTCCATAAACTTCACGCCAGTCTCCGATGCGCACCCCCACCGGACGTCGCTCGGGCAGCTCGCGCTCGGGGTACTTCAAAAAACCACGGGGGTCAGCCACCAGTTACCTCCAAAATTCTGTTCCACACGACATCACCATCGAGATCGAGCCCTTCGCTCTCTGCCTGCTCACGGGTGCGCAACACAGCCTGGTAATCCCTGGGGGTTACTTTTACAAACGCGGCGACTGTGGCATCAGGATCCTCGAGCATCCGGGTGGCTAAAGGTGAACCGGTGTTGGCAACGTGCAAAGCAAGCAGATCAAGAAGAATCTGCGCATCGCCGCTTCCAAGCGGACCAATTTCTAATTCCCCACTGGATCTGGCTGCGAAGTTGATCCGTTCCTCTCGCAATTTCCAGATGTAGGCAGTGCCACCGGACATGCCAGCGCCCAGGTTTCTCCCGGTGTCGCCCAAGATGAGAGCCAAACCACCGGTCATGTACTCCAACGCGTGGTCGCCCACGCCCTCCACCACGGCGGTAGCACCCGAGTTTCGCACCATGAAACGCTCCCCCACAACACCGGAGATGAACATGGTTCCCGACGTCGCGCCGTAGCCGAGCACATTGCCAGCAATCACGTTTCTCTCAGGTGGGAACAGGGACCCTTCGGTGGGCCTGATCACAATGCATCCACCGGAGAGCCCCTTGCCCACATAGTCATTGGCGTCACCGTGGAGTCGCAATGTGATGCCACCTGGCATGAAAGCGCCCAAGGACTGCCCAGCGGCACCGCGCAGGGTGATGTCAATGGTGTCTGTTGGTAGGCCGTGCTCACCGTAAGCCAGGGTAACTTCATGTCCCAGCATCGTTCCTACAGCGCGCTCAGTGTTCTTGATGGGGAGATCCATCGTTACTGATGTCCCGTGCTTGAGCGCCGGTTCGGACAAAGCGATGAGCTGATTGTCAAAGTGTTCGGCTATTTCGTGGTCTTGCCCTTCGCTGCGAACCCGTGCTCGGTCGTCAACGAGGTGTTCTGTAGAGAGAATTGGGGAAAGGTCTAACCCGTCAGCCTTCCAGTGGTTGATCGCACCGCGGACATCTAAGAGCTGGGCTTGACCGATCGCTTCTTCCAGGGTTGTGAAACCCAACTGGGCCAGGTATTCGCGAACCTCTTGCGCAAGATACTCAAAGAACGTCTTGACGAATTCGGGTTTGCCCTTGAAACGCTCGCGAAGCTTCGGGTTTTGGGTTGCCACACCAACAGGGCACGTATCAAGGTGACACACCCGCATCAGAATGCAACCACTTACGACCATCGGGGCGGTCGCAAAACCGTATTCTTCAGCTCCCAGCAGGGCGGCGATGATCACATCGCGACCCGTCTTCATCTGGCCATCAACTTGCAGGGTCACCCGGCCCCGTAGGTTGTTAACCATCAAGGTGTGCTGTGCTTCGGCCAAGCCAATCTCCCACGGGGTACCCGCGTGTTTGAGAGAGTTCAAGGGGCTGGCCCCTGTTCCTCCGTCATGACCAGAAATCAAGATCACGTCAGCTTTTGCTTTGGCAACACCGGTTGCGACAGCGCCGATACCGGATTGGCTGACCAGTTTTACGTGCACGCGCGCCCTGGGGTTCGAGCGTTTCAGGTCAAAGATCAGTTGCTTAAGATCTTCGATGGAGTAAATATCGTGGTGCGGTGGCGGTGAAATCAGTCCAACCCCGGGCGTTCCATGCCTAAGCTCGGCTATCCAGGGGTAGACCTTGTTTGCCGGCAGTTGCCCGCCTTCCCCGGGTTTTGCGCCCTGGGCCATCTTGATTTGAAGGTCGTCGGCCATAGTCAGATACAAACTGGTGACACCGAAGCGACCCGAAGCGATTTGCTTGATAGCGCTGCGTCGAAGAGGATCCCGCAGCCGCTCAGGGGACTCGCCACCCTCACCGGTGTTGCTCCTTGCGCCCAGCTCATTCATCGCCACCGCAAGCGTTTCGTGCATCTCAGGTGAGATAGCGCCCATGCTCATAGCACCGGTGGTAAACCGAGCGATAATCGCAGAAGCTGGCTCCACCTCGTCCACAGAAATCGGCGTACGCTGCCCAGTTTTGAACTTAAACAGACCCCGAAGAGTCATCAATCGCTGTGCCTGGTCATCCACAGTCTTCGTGTATTCGCGGAACACATCGAAGCTCTGCGACCTCGTGGCGTGCTGGAGCTTGAACACCGTTTCTGGGTTGAAAAGGTGCGGAGGTCCCTCTCTTCGCCATTGATATTCCCCGCCCACAGCAAGACGCTGATGGGGGTTGCCCACCGTGGTGAGCGGGTAGGCCACCCTGTGACGCATTTCACACTCGTGGGCAATCACATCAAGGCCGACGCCACCAAGGATGGTAGTCGTACCGGTGAAGTACCTCGCCACTAAGTCCTCATCGAGTCCTACAGCCTCGAAAGCTTGTGCACCGCCGTAAGACGCAACCGTAGAAATACCCATCTTGCTCATGATCTTCAGAACGCCTTTGCCGAGCGCTTTGATCAAATTAGCTACAGCTTCTTCACCGGTGATGGCCTCAATAACGCCCTGGCGCACCAGGTCCTCGGCTGTTTCCATGGCGAGGTAGGGGTTCACAGCAGATGCTCCAAAACCAATCAGGAGTGCAACATGGTGAACCTCTCGCACGTCACCAGTTTCCACAACCAGACTCACCTGCATGCGTTTTTGTCCCCTGATGAGGTGGTGGTGAACAGCGGAAAGCATCAGCAAGGAAGGAATCGGGGCAAGGTCGGCGGTGGAGTCGCGATCACTCAAGACCACAAACTGCGCTCCAGCCGCAACAGCTTCATCGGCTTGCGTGCACAATTCACTCAGGCGCGCTGCGAGAGCTTCTTGGCCCCCATCGACTCGATAGAGGCCCGTGAGTTTGACCGTCGCACTCCCGCCAGAGGGCAGGAGTAGGTGCTCAATTTTGGCAAGCTCATCATTATCGATAACCGGGAACTCCATGGCAACCTGCGCGGCATGCGCGGGGGTCGCACTTAAGAGATTGCGCTCGGGGCCCAAGCCACACGACATCGACGTGACAACTTCCTCCCGGATTGAATCCAGCGGCGGGTTGGTCACTTGTGCAAATTGTTGGGTGAAATAGTCAAAGAGAAGCCTGGGGCGATCGGATATGGCGGCAATAGGGGTATCGGAACCCATCGCGCCGAGTGGCTCAGCACCGTTCTGCGCCATCGGGGCCAGCAGAATGCGTACCTCTTCTTCGGTGTATCCGAAGGTGCGCTGACGCCTCGTCACCGAGGCCGGAGTGTGCAAAATGTGTTCACGCTCAGGCAGCTTTTCAAGTTCGATGCGCTCATTAGCAACCCATTCACCCCAGGGCTGTTGGTGAGCTAGTTGCTGCTTTAGCTCATGGTCTTCAATGAGGCGGCCTTCGATCGTATCCGCGAGCAGCATGGAGCCTGGCCGCAGTCGTCCCTTTCGCACCACGGTCGAGGGATCAATATCGAGCACACCGATCTCGCTCGCAAGAATAATCAAACCATCAGAGGTGATGACGTAGCGACCTGGGCGCAAACCGTTGCGATCGAGGGTTGCCCCCACTAGCGCACCATCAGTGAAGACAAGTGCTGCAGGCCCATCCCATGGCTCCATGAGCATCGAGTGGTACTGATAAAAATCCTTCACAGCAGGATCCATGTCGGTCTGGTTTTCCCATGCCTCGGGAACCATCATCATCACAGCGTGGGGCAGTGACCGCCCAGCTAGGGTCAGTAATTCAGCGACCTCATCAAAGGACGCCGAGTCTGAGCCAGCCTCGGTGACAATCGGAAAGAGTGGGGTGAGGTCCCCCAGCACATCGGATTGTAGTTGGGACTGCCTGGCTCGCATCCAGTTGCGATTGGCGCGAATGGTATTGATTTCCCCGTTGTGGGCAATCATGCGGAAGGGTTGCGCTAATGGCCACGAAGGGAAGGTATTGGTGGAATACCTAGAGTGCACAAGAGCCAGCGTGGAAACAAAACG
>LIAY01000038.1 GCA_001438965.1 Microbacteriaceae bacterium BACL25 MAG-120322-bin65
CGCCACTAAATTCAGTCGAGGCGATCATTTTTGCAGCTTCCTCTACCCGGGAGGCAAAAGCCGCACTCGACTGGGCATCCATTGGCGGTTGCGTGGAGAGTCGATAGGTCTTACCGCGAACCCCTTTTTTCACAAACAACAATCCAGCCCCGGCGATGCGAGCTTGCCCATTGGGTAGCTGATCTTGTATTTCCCGACTAGCTATGCCCATTTGGTAGGCAAAGAGCTGCGGGTCATCGGCAATCGCGTTATCGGTCTTGGGATTGCCGGTCTTGAGATCGACCACTAAGAGCTCACCCTGTGGGCTTGATTCAATTCGGTCGATGTAACCGGTCATTTCAGCTCTACCGATTACAACCCTAAATTTTTGCTCGGTGGCCACCACACTCCACCCTTCTCGCAGCCGATCAGAGGTGTAATCAGCTAGAGCGTTCACCATCTGCTGGGCGAGCCTGCGCTGGTAATTCTCAATCCAGCCTGGCTCATACTCCAACTGGGCAAAGTTTTTTGCTACATCACTCCACATCGCCTCTGGATCACCCTCGGGGTGTTCTTCCCACGCGTGGTGGAGCAGTGACCCCAAGCCTCGAGCCGGCGAGGATTCATTGCGCGCGATCGCGCCAAGAAACCATTCAATGGGGGATTCTTCCAAAACCGCCATAGACGAAGGGGACACCGGAATCGGCCCTTCTGGATAGAGCGGGGTGGTACTCGATACTTCAGCCAAACCCCACCAACTCTGTGGGTTGGCACCGGGGACACCGGCTTTGGCTAGAGCGGCCAGGTCGTCGGCTATCCCCGCAGCGACGCCTTGGTTATCCACGGCTTGAACTAATTCTCGGCGTAAGTGTCCCACCAGTGTTCTTGGCGAGGGCGGTGGCATGGGCGCAGATTCGATCCGGGTCGCACTCTTATCCACTAGGTAGAACAGCGGGCTGGGTCTTGATTCTTCAGACTCCGTAGCAATTACCACCAGGGTGGTGCACGCCCGTGAGAGTGCGAGAGCGAATAAACGCAGTTCATCTTCTAAAACAATGCGGCGTTCATCAACACTTTCTGGTTCACCTCTGGCAGCACCCGATAAAAGATGCGCGGCTAATAGCGAACCGCGCAAACGCAAATCTGGCCACACTTGGTCATCAACCCCAGTCACGATAACCAGGTCATATTGCGCCCCTGCCACACCGGGTGGTGTGGCTACTAGCACTGCCGGCCACGCCGGCTCGGGCAACACCACATCATCGGGAACATCAGCTGACAACAGTGACTCGATAAAGACATCGCCTTGTGCCCCGGGGGATGCATCCACAAAATCGGAGGCTTGACGAAATAGTGCCACGACAGAGTCAAGGGCTTGGTGAGCGAAGCTTGCGTGCGTACCCGAAGTGTGGGTGTGGCTTACCAACAGATCCGCCACGCCACTGTTGTCCCAGATCGTCCACAACAAATCAGTTATTGGTGTGAGCGAGGGAGCCTTCCGCACGTCATCCAACATTTCCGCCATCGCTTGAGCTTTTTTCGCCACGCCGCTATCGAATAAGGCAAAGCCACCTCGGTGACCCAAAGATTCCGCCATCATCGCATCTGCGCTTTGATAGGGAAGATCGGGATCAGCGCTCACGCGCAGCGCAAAGCGCAATCGGCGCAATTCCTGCTGAGTCATACCGCCATAAAGTCCACTCAAGGCAGCGAGGGCGCCTTCGGCCGTCATGGGGCGCAGGCCTCTAGCCAGTGCGACTAATTCCAGAAGCTCCCGGGCTGCCGGTTGATCCCGCAAAGCCTGGCCGACCAGACTCGATCGAACGGGGACCCCGGTAACACTCAAGTGGTTAACCAGCGAGGAAACCCGAGACCCGCGCCGGGCTATGACCGCAATGCGGTCATAGGGGATGCCTTGCTCATCATGAGCCTTGACCACAAGCCTTGCCACATCGTTCGCTTCTCGACCCTCTCCTGGCGCCACAAGGGTGAAGACCGAACTGGCGCTCTCTCGAGCCTGTGCGGCCTCACTGGAGGTGGCCTTTCGTTGCGTTCCAGCACCGGCCGTGCCAATGCGTTGGGTAATAACTTGAACACTGGCTCGAATGGCACGCCCGTGGCGATGAACCTCATCCAATACCACCGGCGTTATTGCCCACGCAGTGCCCAACAAGGACAGTGCCTGGGGCTGAGAGCCTCGAAAAGTGTTGCCGGCCACATCAGGCTCCGCTACCACCGTCATTCCCACACCCGCGCGAGCCAGGGCGAAAAGAAATTCCAAACCGGCACTGGTGAGGTCGTGGGCGTCATCGACGCCACAGTTGAGAATCTCGCCCATGCTTGAGGGAACACCGGATTCGAGCGCCACAATGGCCCGGCGAATAATATCGGCGCTATCGAAAGCTCCCGGCCTGGCACTGGAGACAACTTCGATGAACTCTTCTCTAAACGCGGCAGCGGCAGCCCACGCGGGCTGATGGTGGGTCGCAGATAACCGCTCAAGATCGCCTCGGGTGAGCCCATTTTCTGAAGCTCGGGCCATCCATTCGCGAAGTTCCCCTCTGAAACTGGGCGTGGAGCGAACAAGCTCGCTTAGCGGAGCTGGCCAGTCTGGTCCAGAGCGATCATCGATGTGGCCAGCAAGTAATGCTTCGATATCGGCATCAATTTGGCTAGCTTGCAACAGATCAGGAGCCGCCAAGCCCTGCTCATGATGAAACGCCTCCACAATCGAAAAAGCCAACGCTGCCACAGAGCGGACCCTGGGGCCCTGAGTGGTTTTAGCTAAAGCCAAACCAAGAGGATCACGCAGTGCGCTGGCTTGCGACCTCGTGGGGGTCAGAATCATCACCGCATCAGGGTTTACCCCCTGAGACACCAAGTGAACCAACCGATTAGCCAGCAGTGTGGTCTTACCGCTACCGGGTGCGCCCAATACCAGAGCTCGAGCGCCCAGCGGGGCCAAGAGAACATCCGAAGCGCTGGTTGGGGCCATACCAGGAAGGCTAATCCACACAGCTGACGTGTCGTACGCTAGGGGGGTGGATATACGCATAGGAATCATCAACAACCCCCGCGAGCTCATTCTTCAGAGTTCGCAAACTTTGGACGAGATCGAATCGGCTATTACCGCTGCGTTAGCCAACGAAAATGGGTCGCTTCGTCTGGAAGACGAAAAAGGCCACATCTTTGTTGTAGCCTCGCGCACGCTCGCCTTTGTCGAAATCGGCCAAGAAAAGTCTAGGAAGGTCGGCTTCGCGCCCTAATCGTGGAACTTGTACTCGTTATTACCGCAGCCGGGATTCTCGGCTTAGCTATGCGCTACATCGTGCCCGGTCGCACCTGGCATGGTCTTGCTGTGATGCCCTCCGCCGGTGTGATCATCGGATCCCTCGCCTGGGTTATCTGTCTCTGGGCTGGTTTTGACCGCAGTTCACCGTGGCCCTGGGTCATCTCCTTAGGCCTGAGCGTTATTGGCTGCATTTTTATCGGTCTCCGCCTGCCAAAAAACCGCAGCGAAGCAGACAAAGAACTCTGGGCCAAGCTGACCACCGTTTCCTAGCAGCCAGCGTCGGGAACGAACCATCAGCGCAGGCGCGCTTTCCAACAGTTCTAGGGAACATACCGCAAATTGACCTCGGAGTGCCACCACTTTGGCCGAGCGTTCACTAATGGTTAGAGATGCTTTCTGCTTTTCTCCTCTAGGCGGTCAGCCCTAGGCGGTCGAGACGCCTCGTGTGCTGGGCGACCACATCCGTAAACACTGGCTCTAAGCGGACTTCCGCATCGGCTGAGCTGGTTACGCTCTCGGCAAGCGCATCGCGAGCGATCAACATCGCGTCACCAACGAGTCGTCGACACCACAGGCTCAATCGCGAGCTATAGCGGGTATCCACTTGCAGCAGACGCTCTAGCACCCCCGCCATCAAAGCTTCATCGCCTTGATCGACCAAAATATCTTGCAACCTGGCAGCCATAGCATCGGGTAATCCTGACGCGAGTAGGTGCCAAAAATCCCTGGTGAACCCAGTGACCACATACACAGTGGCCACATCTTCATACCACCGGGAGCTCTGGAAGCGCTCAAAATGACGGGAAATCTTGTCCCGCGGTGGCGCTAAGGCGTCGGACACATCTTCGACGTAGTCGGCCAATATGGCTCTAAAAGCCCGATAGCGATCCATGGCCACACCGGAGGCAACGATGAGATCATCAGCGTCTTGGGCTGACCATGCATCGAGGGATGCGGCGGCTAACTCTCCGGCCAGAGTCAGCTGCAACGCTGCGGCACTGGCAACATAATCAGCTAGAGGCGGAGCTAGTGATCCGACATCAACGCGCGAGGTGACGGCAGCAATCTGGCGCGGGGAAATACTGGGGGTTGTCTTCCCCAGCTTCTTTTTGCGCTCCCACCATGCCACCTAGACAGTGTAACCGGGCACGGCAATCTGCCCCTTGCCTGGCAAGCCCAGTAGGCTAAGGAAAACATAAAACTTAAGGACACAACGAACACGTGAATTTTTCCGACCTCGGTATCGAAACCGACATGGTCGAGGCGCTTGCTAGCAAAGGCATCATCGAACCATTTCCTATTCAGGAACAAACTATCCCCATCGCTTTGACCGGCCAAGACATTATTGGCCAAGCGAAAACAGGAACAGGTAAAACCTTTGGTTTTGGCCTGCCCCTTATCCAGGCTTTAGGCCTAGACCCTGAACCTGGCGTGAAAGCGCTCATCGTGGTTCCTACCAGGGAACTTGCCGTGCAGGTAACCGAAGACATTGTGGTCGCTGCGAGTAATCGCAGCACCAAGGTCGTGTCAATCTATGGCGGCAAGGCCTATGAGGGCCAGATTGAAGCCCTCAAAGCTGGTGCACAAATTGTGGTGGGAACACCCGGGCGCCTTCTTGACCTCGCCAGCCAACGCCTTCTCTCTTTTGCCGATGTCAAAGTCATGGTCTTAGACGAAGCGGACAAGATGCTCGATCTGGGCTTCCTGGGTGATGTGGAGAGGCTTTTCGCCCAGACTCCCCCACAGCGTCACACCATGTTGTTCTCCGCGACAATGCCAGGGCCGGTCGTCACACTGGCGAGACGTTTTATGAACAAACCGATTCATATTCGCGCCACCTCGCCGGATGAGTCGATCACTCAGGCGAACATCAATCACTTTGTCTACCGCGCTCACGCGCTGGATAAAGACGAAGTGATTGGCCGCATTTTGCAGTCCGAGGGTCGAGGCAAAAGCGTTATCTTCACCCGGACTAAGCGTGCCGCTGCGCGCTTGATGGAAGAACTCAATGACCGCGGTTTTTCTGCCACTGCCGTCCACGGTGATCTCAGCCAAGATGCCAGAGAACGGGCCATGGCCAGTTTTAAAGCCGGTAAAAAGGATGTCCTGATTGCCACCGATGTGGCAGCACGAGGGATTGACGTCGAAGATGTCACTCACGTTATTAACCACACCATTCCCGAAGACGACAAAGCCTATTTGCACCGCGTTGGCCGCACCGGCCGTGCGGGCAAAACCGGTATTGCGGTGACTTTTGTGGATTGGGATGACCTCCACAAATGGGCACTCATTAATAAAGCTTTGGAAATGGGTATTCCCGAACCGGTGGAAACCTACTCGTCCTCACCGCATTTCATGTCGGATCTCAACATCCCTGAAGGATCAAAGGGCCGCCTCAAAGCGACTCCGATTCCTCTGAAGGAGAAACGGGCCGGAGCACCTCCGCGCAATAACTCGCGCACTGAGGAGCGAAAGCCCCGCACATCTGATGTGAGAGAGTCAGGAAAATCTGGCGACCGGGAAAGACCCCGCCAGCGCCGTCGCACCACCTCTAGCTAAGAGGTTCACAGCCAGTAGCACGCTCGAGTATTCGCTCGAATTGCTGTGGTGTGGTGGTGTTTTCACCCAACTGATTAGGTTTTTTGGCGCCGTGAAAGTCGCTGGACCCGGTAACAATGAGGTCAAACTCACGAGCGACGGTGGCCAATACTTCTTTGCCTGCTTCCGTGTTTTCCCGGTGGTTAATTTCTAAACCAGCAAGACCTGCTTCAACAAAAACTTGGTACGCCGCCAAAATCTGCTCGATTGGAGCATTGTGGTTTACTGCCCCGGAGCGCTCACCGGTATAGGGGTGGGCGAGGACGGCCACCCCACCAGCATCACTAATCACCTCGATAGCATCACGCAACCTGGGAGCATAGTGGGGCACGTGGTAGGGCCCATCGCCTCGCAGGGGACCGGCGAAAGCGGCTGTGGTGTCCTCGAAAAAGCCTTTTTCTATCAGGATGTGCGCGATGTGGGGCCGACCCGGTGTCGCACCGGGTGGAATATGAGCAGCCACCTCATCCCAGGTGATATCAAAATCAACCGCTAACCGATCCACCATCAACCGCAACCGATCATCGCGGTGTCGACGGATGCGCTCAGTTTCATTCTGCAGCCGGGGGTTGTGTGGATCGGGCAAATACCCCAGAAGGTGAACGCTTCGAGGAATCGCACCTGGAATATTGTCGATAACTTGGGCGCTAAGTTCAATTCCTCGAATCAGCGTCATGCCGCTACCGGCAACAGCATCACTCGCTTCGGCCCAGCCACTGGTCGTGTCGTGATCAGAGAGGCCCAGAACATCGATGCCTGCCTGAAGGGCATGGCCAATCAATTCTGTTGGAGTGTCAGACCCATCTGATGCTCTGGTGTGGGAATGCAGATCGATGGATAAAGGCACTCCCCCATGCTAGGTGCCAGACTAGAACAATGTCTGATGCGCCCCGGAAGACCTCCACACCGGCTTCTGCTAAAGCCCGCTCCACCACCCCCATTTCCCAAGCGTTTCGAGATTTCATTGCAACCGGCTGGGTGGATCAACCCCCAGCTGTGCCGCGGGCGCTAGAGGCCACCTCGCACTGCGAAACCCGACGTGCTCGGCTAAGCCGGTTATTCGCAGAAACTTTTCCCCAGTGCGCCATTGTTATTCCGGCAGGGGAACCTAAGCAGCGCTCGAATGACACCGATTACCCCTATCGCCCCCACACTGCCTTTGCCTATTTCACCGGCTGGGGCTCAGCAAGTGTGCCAGGCAGCGTGCTGCTTGGCACACCACGCGATGGTGGCCACAGCTGGGCTTTGTTTACCCGTCCACCAGCTCCTCGCACCACCGATGAGTTTTATGCCAATGCGGCGCTGGGCGAATTTTGGACAGGTAAAAGACCGGACCTCGAAGAGGTTTCAGGCCTGTTGGAGCTTGGCGCACACGACATCGCAGATTTCTCGCTAGAGAGTATCGCCACCGCGAACCCGGTTGCCATGATTCTTGAAGCCGAGATCACACTAACCAATGAACTTCAGTTGCTTCGAAGCAAGGGCACCAGCAAAACCTTGGTCAAAGAAACCCTAGAGGCTGATTCTTATCTAGCCCAGGTGGTGAGCGAAATGCGCTTAATCAAGGACGCTTATGAAATCGACGAGCTCAGCCGCGCCATTGCCGCCACTCATCTGGGATTTGATGACATCGTGGCAGCACTACCGAAGGCTATTGGTCACACCCGAGGAGAGCGGATCATCGAGGGTGTTTTCAACCAGCGAGCGCGACTAGAGGGCAACACCACCGGCTATGACACGATTGCCGCCAGCGGTCCCCACGCTTGTATTTTACATTGGGTCACCAATGATGGTCCGGTCGCCCAAGGCGATCTGCTGTTAGTCGATGCGGGTATTGAAATGGACTCGCTCTACACAGCCGATATCACCCGAACCATTCCGGTGGGGGGAACGTTCAGCGCTGATCAGAAGATGATCTATGAAGCAGTCTTAGAGGCAGCCGACGCAGCTTTTTCAGTGGTCAAACCTGGAGCGCTGTTTCGACACGTTCATGAAGCCGCTATGGCTGTGATCGCCAGAAAAGTTCATGAGTGGGGTTTGCTTCCAGTGGATCTCGAGGTGTCACTCTCCCCTGAGGGTCAACACCACCGTCGCTACATGATCCATGGCACCAGTCACCACCTAGGCCTGGATGTCCATGACTGTGCCGAGGCTAGGCGAGAGATGTATTTGGATAAAGAACTCGAAGCCGGCATGGTGTTCACCATTGAACCCGGCCTCTATTTCCAACCCGATGATGAAACCATTCCTCTGCCGTGGCGAGGAATTGGCGTCCGGATTGAAGACAACATCTTGGTGACCCACGATGGTGGACTCAACCTCTCTGCGGCCATCCCTCGCACGGTCGCTGAGGTCGAAAAGTGGCTCAAACCCTCAACCGGGCGGGCCACGATTTAGCTAGACTGTCACCGCCAGCGGGAGTGGTGAAATTGGCAGACACGCAGGATTTAGGATCCTGTGCCTTCGGGCGTGGGGGTTCAAGTCCCCCCTTCCGCACAAAAATCTGACGTCCTTTATAGGCGGAACAGAATCAGCGATGCCGCCATCACGGTCATCCCCACGATCAGGCCATAGATGGCGAGCTGTCCGCTGCCATACTGCCGGGCGGCCGGCAACAGGCCATCAATAGAGATATAGACCATGATTCCAGCAACGGCGGCAAAGACTATCCCCAGGATCGAATCAGTCATAAAGGGGCGCAAGATGAGATACCCCAAGATGGCGCCAATGGGTTCCGCGAGCCCACTAAGCACACCAAAGGAAAAAGCAGTGGCTCGGTTCCTCGTCGCGTAATAAAGCGGAATCACCACCGCGATTCCCTCCGGGATGTTGTGAATCGCGATAGCAAACGCCACCGAGAGTCCCACCTTGGGATCAGAAAGCGTCAAGAAGAAGGTTGCTAGACCCTCGGGAAAGTTGTGCAGGGTGACCGCAAGCGCCACACCAATACCTGTTCGCAAGAGCATCTTGTCGCTGTAGAGAGCCTGAGCACCCTCGTCTAAGCGAATGGTGGTGTGCGATTCATCCAACGCTGGGTGCTCAAGTTCAGGAATGAGTCGATACAAGACCGCCATCCCAGCTAGGCCTGCGAGAAATGACCCCGCCATCAGTATCGAGGCTTTAGATTCACCCTGTTCGGGGGTCAAATACAGCAAAGCTTTAGGCATGATCTCAACGAAGGAGATATAGATCATGACACCGGCGGAAAACCCAAGCGATACCGCCAAAAACTTCCGATTGGTGTGTTTGGCAAACAACGCCACTAAGGCCCCTACTGCGGTGGCAAGCCCTGCCCCCAGGCACACCAGGAGGGCAAAAAGTACGTCCGATTCCATTTGATGTGGAGCCTACCAGCGTGGTTGTCCCCAGCTTCGATACCAACCCCTGAGAGCCCCAAGGTCTCAAGCCCTCTGGTGACCGGGGCGATAAAGGGCAACGTGAGGGGGTGAAAACCTTCCTCGCCCTTGTGCTCACAAGCCTCGTTTTTATCCCCCCGCCACCGGATGCTCTGTGGCAGTGGCCCACTACCGGTGCGCAGATTATCGTGCAGGACTACCAAGCTCCCCCCACGCCGTGGGGAGCTGGTCACCGAGGTGTAGATATCCGGGCTGACTCCCGAGAACTTATTGCCCCCACCTCGGGGGTGATTAGTTACAGCGGTTTTGTTGTCAATCGTGGGGTGTTGAGTCTGACCACCTCCAAGGGCGCCATCATCAGTTTTGAACCGGTAGCTGCTCTGGTGGAATCGGGCCAAAGGGTGTCCGCAGGGGATGTGATTGCCGAGATTGAGGAAGGTCACTGTTCGATGCGCTGCGTCCACATAGGGCTTCGCGTTGATGGTCGCTACCGCTCACCCCGACTCGAACTAGGCGTTGTTCAACGTGCCGTCTTGGTGCCCTGGGAGTAGTCGTT
>LIAY01000039.1 GCA_001438965.1 Microbacteriaceae bacterium BACL25 MAG-120322-bin65
CCCGCTTATGGCTCAACGATGCCACGGGTCAGGTTTTGCGCAACGGCCTCGATCTTCTGGGAGTGAGCGCCCCAGAGCGAATGTAGCGCCTGGTTTCTGGAATCTCAGGCTCATAGGTGAAGCCAAGCTTTAGATTCGCTATTCTGGTGGAGGCTTCAGGAACCAATCCAGGTTCGCTCGCCTCACATACAACTTTGGACCCGTGAGGTGATCGTTATCGCTACCGCCCACCCTTTGTCGCCACCATGGCGCAAGGAACCCCTCGACCCGAATGCGCTGCATGCGGGTGTGTGGCCACACAGTGCTGCGCGCAACAGTGATGGGGAGTTAGTTTTTGGCGGTGTGAGCGTTTCGAGCCTGGTCCAGGAGTATGGCACTCCGCTCTATGTCATGGACAAAGATGAACTTGTTGACCGGGCGCTGCGCGTCAAAGAGATGGTGGAGAGCGCCTGCAAAGCCCAGGGAACAACCGGCAAGGTCTATTACGCCACGAAATCTTTCGTCTCTGGTCATGTGGTGTCGTGGCTTTCCCAACAAGGTTTGGGTTTTGATGTCGCTTCCGGAGGCGAGTTAGCGATAGCGCTTGCTGGTGGGGCGGATCCTGGGACTCTCGAGTTTCAAGGAAATAACAAGTCGGCCGAAGAATTGCTCGTGGCCATGAAAGCGGGAATTGGCTGCATCGTGATGGATGCACCGATTGAAGCTGCGAGAATTCAGGCAATAGCCGAGGAGCTTGGTATCACACAGCCGGTGATGGTGCGGGTGAATACCGGCGTCCACGCCGACACTCACGATTATTTGGCCACCGCACGTGAGGATCAAAAATTCGGGCTCTCTCCCGCTGAATCTATCGAGTTGGTGGAGCATGTTCGAACCTTGCCGAATCTAAAATTTGTGGGCCTGCATTCCCACATTGGTTCCCAAATTTTTGCGGCCGAAGGATTCTTGGAATCAGCCACCCGGATGATGGCCACCTACGCTGCGCTGTTGCAAACCGGCGAGGTTGAGGTCCTCAATCTTGGTGGCGGTTTCGGTATCGCCTATACCGAAAGCGATGACCCTCAAGATCTGGCCACACTCGTGGGCCGCATTGTTGACCATGTTGGACATGAGGCAAAAACTCGCGCAGTGCCCATGCCGGCTTTAGCTTTTGAGCCAGGTCGCATCATTTCTGGTCCCCCAGGGGTGACCCTCTATACCGTGGGGGTCACAAAGCCCGTGTCGGTGAGTGTCCCCGAAGGGGGAAGCGCCACCAGGCTTTATGTCAGCGTCGATGGTGGCATGAGCGACAATGCAAGGCCAGCCCTCTATGGCGCCCACTACAGCACCCGGATTGCCTCGAGGGAATCTAGCGCCGCCCCCGCGTTGGTTCGAGTGGTGGGCAAACACTGTGAAAGTGGCGACATCGTGGTCGACGCCGACTTTCTTCCCGGCGATGTGGCCCCCGGTGATGTCATTGCCGTGGCCGCCACGGGTGCGTATTGCTATTCGCTCTCTAGTAACTACAACGCGATGGGTCGCCCCCCGGTTGTGGCTGTCTCTGATTCTTCCCACGAACTGATGGTTGCTGGCGAAAGCATTGCTGATGTGATGGCCAGAGACCAAGGATTTGGATCTAAGAGCGAAGGAGCTCACGCATGAGAGAAAACTATCGCGACCTGCGGATCGCCATATTGGGTGGTGGGACGGTGGGAGCTCAGGTGGCCCACCGGCTCCTCGAAGCCGGTGATGAGTTAGGCCAGCGCAGTGGTGCAGGTCTTGAGCTCATTGGGGTGGCAGTTCGAGATCTCAAAGCCGAGCGCAGTGCGCCGATTCCTGCCGCTTTATTGACCACTGATGCGCAGTCACTGCTGGTTGGCGCTGACATTGTGGTGGAACTGATGGGTGGTATTGAGCCAGCTCGCAGCCTGATTTTGCAGGCATTGCAATCTGGCGCCGATGTGATTACCGCGAATAAGGCGCTGTTAGCCGAACACGGACCTGAGCTTTTTGCTGCTGCCGCCAAAGTAGGGGCACAGCTTTATTACGAAGCTGCTGTCGCTGCGGCCATTCCGATTATTCGACCTTTACGCGATTCCCTTGCTGGCGACCATGTGAGAAAAATCATGGGCATCGTCAATGGCACCACCAACTACATCTTGGATGAGATGGACACTAAAGGTTTGAGCTTTGACCAGGCGCTGAAGGCCGCATCAGATCTTGGCTATGCCGAAGCGGATCCCACGGCAGATATTGAAGGTTATGACGCCGCCCAAAAGGCGTGCATCCTGTCCTCGCTTGCTTTCCACACCGCTGTGCCACTGGCTGATGTATATCGCGAGGGAATTACGGACATCAGTGCCTCTCAAATGGACGCAGCCAAGCGATCTGGCCACGTGATCAAATTGCTCGCCATCTGTGAGCGCTTGGTTGACCCGATTACCCACCAGGAAGGTGTCAGCACGAGGGTTCATCCCACTCTTATCCCTCGCGATCATCCGTTGGCGGCAGCCCATGGTGCTAATAACGCCGTGTATGTGGAGGCAGAAGCTGCCGGCCCTCTGATGTTTTATGGTGCTGGTGCGGGGGGACTCCAAACTGCTTCGGCCGTGTTGGGCGATATCGTCTCGGCAGCAAGACGCCACGTGGTGGGCGGGCCAGGCGTTGGCGAGAGCACTCACGCAGGGCTACCCAGCGTTCCTCTGGCTCACGTGGAAAGCCGCCTTCAAATAAGCGTGATTGTTATAGACCAGCCCGGTGTTTTGGCTGCCATTGCTGGAGTGTTCAGTGAACATGATGTGTCGGTAGAAACACTGCACCAAAGTGGCGCGATGGGGCCAGCAGGCAGCGAGCAGACCGCTACGCTGGTGATTCAAACGCACTTAGCCTCTGAAGCCAGAGGCCAGGCCACAATCGAAGCGCTGGAGAAACATCCCGTGGTCGTCAGTATTGCCGGTGTGTTGCGAGTAGAGGGATAGTAGCTATGGCTAACAAACGCGGTTTTTTCGGGGGCTCTAGGCCTCTTGGCCCGAAGCATATTCGTGGCTCGAAGCAGTGGCGTGGTGTTTTGCATGAGTATGCCGATCGTTTGGATGTGAGCAAGGCCACTCCGGTGGTCACCCTCGGCGAGGGCGGCACACCGCTGATTGAGGCCTACAGTCTTTCTGAGACGACCGGGCTGCGAGTGTTTGTGAAGTTTGAAGGCATGAACCCGACGGGTTCGTTCAAAGATCGCGGTATGACCATGGCGGTATCCAAAGCTAAGGAACGCGGCGCCAAAGTCGTCATTTGTGCCTCCACCGGTAACACCTCGGCCTCCGCCGCGGCGTATGCTGCCTATGGTGGAATGACTTCCGCGGTGTTGGTGCCTGATGGAAAAATTTCTATGGGGAAACTTTCTCAGGCTGTTGCCCACAATGGTCATGTTCTCCAGGTGGGCGGCAACTTTGACGACTGTCTTGACCTGGCAAGAGAGCTAGCCGACAACTACCCCATTCATCTGGTCAATTCGGTCAATAATGACCGCATTGAGGGCCAAAAGACAGCAGCTTTCGAGGTAATTGAAGTGCTGGGCAAGGCCCCTGACTACCATTTCCTCCCCGTGGGAAATGCGGGCAATTACACCGCTTACCACCGCGGTTATTCAGAGGAAGCCCGTCGTGGTGCCACCAACACGCTTCCTAGAATGTTTGGTTTCCAAGCCTCAGGTTCAGCGCCCTTTGTGCGCGGTGAACGGGTAAAAAACCCGGACACTATTGCTACCGCCATTCGGATCGGCAATCCCGCGTCCTGGGATCTGGCGCTTGCCGCTCAAGCTGATAGCAACGGATATTTTGGCGAAATCGATGACGCTGGGATTTTGGCAGCACACCGTTTACTTTCCCAAACAGTTGGGGTTTTTGTGGAGCCTTCCTCTGCTATTAGTGTCGCTGGCTTACTAGAGCGCAGCGAAGCGGGTGCTTTGACTAAGGGCGCCACAGTAGTGCTCACTGTCACCGGTCATGGGTTGAAAGACCCAAGCTGGGCCTTGAAAAATGCTGATGGGTCTGACGTGCAACCGACCAGGGTGCCCGTTGATGCTACCCACATTGCCGAAGTTTTGGGACTGGGGAAAAAAAATGACTAGCAGTATTGCCATCGGTCGATCCGTTCGAGTGAGTGTTCCGGCCACAACAGCGAACCTCGGCCCAGGTTTTGACACCTTGGGTATGGCCTTGACCTTGGGGGATGAGCTAACCGCCACCGTCGTCAAGGGCAGTGCCATCACTGTTGATGTTCACGGCGTGGGTGAAGGCGAGGTTCCCACCGACGAAACCAACCTCATTGCCCGGTCCATGATTCACGCTTTTGCTGCCAAAGGATTGCCCCTACCCGGTGTTCACCTGGTGGCCCACAATGTGATTCCGCATGGGCGTGGACTGGGATCCTCTGGAGCAGCCATCGTTGCTGGCGTCATGGCTGCCAAAGGATTGCTCCAAGGAATTGTGGAGTTTGACGCATCCGAGTTGTTGGCCATTGCTACCGAAATGGAAGGCCACCCTGACAACATCGCGCCGTCACTCTTTGGTGGACTCACCATTGCCTGGATGACCGATCAAGGCCCCAAGCATAAGAAGCTCAGTGTGCATCGGGGGGTTTCCCTGGTTGTGGCTGTCCCCGAAAATGCGAGCATGTCAACGCAGTTGGCACGTAGCCTGCAGCCAGAGACGGTCCCGCATCAGGACGCCATTTTTAACCTGTCTCGGTCCGCTCTGTTGATTGCCGCCTTAATCCAAAGCCCTGAGCTACTTTTTGAAGCGACCGAGGACAAACTCCACCAAACTTATCGGGCTAGTGCGATGCAGGACACTGATGATTTGCTCCAGGAGTTGCGCAGAAAAGGCTTTGCCGCAGTGGTCTCTGGAGCCGGTCCCTCAGTGTTGGTGCTGTGTTCGGACCCCAGTCAAAGATTGGAGGTGGCCACCATTGTGGAAGGTCACCGCGGTGGTACGTGGGCTAGTCATATGCTCACCGTTGATGAACGAGGTGCTACAGTAGAAGAACTTCCGGCGCTCGCCGACTGACCCCAGTTGGCGCTTCGGAACGCCTCATCACTACAACGCCACGCATGTTAAACGGCGAGAGGGTCCTTCGTGACAGGGGAGTTAATCCCACGGCCCTCCGGGTAGGTAGCTGATGAAGACGCAATCGTGGTGTCGCATCTGCGGCGCCGTATAAGGAGAAAACATGGATTTAGATAACAACGACGCAGCAACATCAGCTGAGTCAGAAACAAGCGCACCTCGTAAACGAGTTTCGCGCAGGGTTAGCTCAGCAACTCTCGGTGAGAAGGCCCCGGAAAAGGCTGCAGACACGATCACAGACCGCGCCCCCTCAAAGGCGACAGCGCGTAAATCGCAGAAGGAAACTGCACCCACTTCGGAGGCCAAGCAGCAAGATTTGGCAACAGATAACACCGCCGAAGCATCCAACACTGCCTCAGGCGATGCCACCGAGCGTCCTCGCCGCAGGCGCGCATCGGGTTCAGCAAAAACTGAGAGCACAGATGCCCCCAGTGAGAGCAACGACGGCTCACAGGATTCTGAATCTGGCGATGACAACGGCGATGACAATGGCGATGGTGGCGGTTACAACCGTGGCCGTGGCCGTGGCCGTGGTCGCGATCGCGATCGACGCCGAGGTCGCGGTGGTTACAGCGAAGACGGTGAACCAGAAGTCGCCGATGATGATGTTTTGATTCCCATTGGTGGCATCTTGGACGTCCTCGATAACTATGCCTTCGTGCGCACCCAGGGCTACCTGCCTGGATCCACCGATGTGTATGTCTCGCTCGGCCAGGTCAAGAAATACAACCTGCGAAAGGGTGACGCTGTTATTGGTGCCATTCGCCAGCCTCGTGATGGTGAGCACCAAGGGCGTCAGAAATACAACGCTTTAGTCAGCATCGATAGTGTCAACGGTCAGACCGTGGACGAAGCTGCCAGCCGGGTTGAGTTCTCTGCCCTTAGTGCCGTATACCCAACAGAGCGATACCGCATGGAAACTACCTCTGCGGAGCTCACTGGCCGCATGGTCGACGTGTTCGCTCCCGTGGGTAAAGGCCAGCGTGGTGTTGTGGTGGGCAAGGCCGGCACCGGCAAGTCCGGTGTGATGAGTGCTCTAGCCCAGGCTGTATCACTCAACGCACCTGATGCTCACGTCATGGTCGTCCTCATTGACGAACAGCCTGAAGCGATCACCGAAATCCAACGCGAGGCAAAGGGTGAGGTTATTGCCTCCACTTTTGATCGTTCCTCGGATGACCACACGACTATCGCCGAACTCGCTATTGAGCGAGCCAAGCGCCTCGTTGAATTGGGTCACGACGTTGTCGTCTTGTTCGATTCCCTCACCAGACTGGCTAGGGCTTATCAGCAGAGCATTGGCGGCACCAGCCGTGGAGGCAGTGTCGATACTGCTTGGGTTCACCCAACTAAGAAGCTTTTTGGTGCAGCACGCAATGTGGAGGGCGGCGGCTCGCTCACCATCCTTGGCACCTTGGTGACCGCCACTGGGTTAGCAGTCGATGATGTGGTGGCCAGCGAAATTTCTGGCACCGCAACATGGGAGCTTCACCTTGATGGGGCTTGTGCCAACTCGCGCATGTTCCCAGCGATTGATATCCAGGCATCTCAAACCAGGCGCGATGATTTGCTCCTCGCAGCCAGTGAAGCCACAGCTATTGCGGGGATCAGGAAAGCCGTTGCGGGCTCAGAGCCCACTGCGGCCCTGCAGATCGCTTTGGATGGGATGAAGAAATCTTCTTCCAATGTTGAGTTCCTGGTGGCCATGGGTAAGCACTCTTCTGGTTCCGCCAACTAGGTAGTGCCATGTTTGAGTCCATTGATGCGTTAATTGCGGAGTACACCGAGCTTCAAGGCAAGCTCGGTGACCCCGCGGTTCACGCGGATGCGGGCTTATCCAAAAAGCTCAATCGGCGTTTTGCGCAGCTCTCAAAAATTATTGCCGCACATGATCGCATGACGGCACTGAGCGAAGATCTTGCCGCGGCAAAAGAATTCGCCCATGATGACGAGTCGATGGCAGCGGAGGTTCCCGGTCTCGAGGAAGCGCTCGTTGACGCCACCGAAGCTCTTCGTTCGCTTCTGATTCCCCGTGACCCGGACGATGGCCGAGACGTCATCATGGATATTAAAGGTGGCGAAGGCGGAGAAGAAAGCGCTCTGTTTGCAGCAGATTTGTTGCGGATGTATCTCCACTACGCCGAATCGCGAGGGTGGAAGACAGAAGTGCTTGATAAGAACGAAAGCGACATGGGTGGTTTCAAAAACGTCCAGGTCGCTATCAAATCCTCTGCGAGTGACCCTGCTGAAGGTGTTTGGGCAAGTCTCAAATATGAGGGGGGCGTGCACCGTGTCCAACGTGTCCCTGTGACCGAATCACAGGGTCGCATTCACACCTCCACGACCGGGGTTTTGGTCTTTCCTGAAGTCGATGAGCCCGAAGAAGTAGCAATCGGCCCCAACGACTTGAAAATTGATGTTTTTCGCTCCAGTGGCCCCGGCGGCCAATCTGTGAACACTACGGACTCTGCTGTTCGCATCACACACCTTCCCACCGGAATTGTCGTGTCGATGCAAAATGAAAAAAGCCAGATCCAAAACCGCGAAGCGGGCATGCGGGTCCTGCGAGCTCGTATTTTGGCTAGGCAGCAAGAAGAAATAGCTGCCGCTCAGTCTGACGCTCGTAAGAGCCAAATTCGAGGCATGGATCGCTCGGAACGCATCCGCACTTACAACTTTCCCGAAAACAGAATTGCTGATCACCGCACCGGGTATAAGTCCTACAACTTAGATCAGGTCATGAACGGCGCGCTGGAGCCTGTCATTCGCTCGTGTATTGACGCGGATGAGGCGGAGCGTTTGCAGTTCCTCACCGATTCCTAATGAAAGTTCTGGACGTCCTGCGTGATGTTGCCACCCGCTTGGATCAAGCAGGCGTTGCCTCTCCCAGTGTTGATGCGGAGCGTTTGGTCTCACACGTTGTGGGAATTTCGCGCGGGGAACTGCTCGCCAAAGCCCATACTGGTTTCACTCTGGAGGCTCCCGCCCTCGAGGAACTGGAGCTACTTGTTAGCAGACGCTCACGCCGCGAGCCGCTGCAGCACTTGATCGGCACCGCTGCATTTCTTGGTTTTGAGGTTGCGGTGGGGCCAGGAGTTTTTGTGCCGAGACCCGAGACAGAATCTATGGCCGAGCGTGCAATTCATCATGCTCAAACCATGGCGGTGGGGGCGCACGGGCTTCGCATCCTGGATTTGTGCGCAGGCTCGGGTGTTTTAGGAATCGCTCTGGCTCGCTCGGTGCCTCACGCTCACGTGAGCGCGGTAGAAGTCTCAGATCTTGCTTACCCCTATTTAGAGAAGAACACCCAGGAACTTGCTCCTGAAAATACGGTCGTTCAGGCAGATCTAGTTGCGTATGGGGCAACACTGGATGATGAGTCCGTGGATATGATCGTGGCGAATCCGCCTTATATTCCAGACTCCGAAGTGCCCAATGACCCGGAAGTCGCAGATTTTGACCCCGGGCTTGCGCTCTATGGCGGCATCGACGGACTCGATGTCGTGAGAGACGTTCTTGAACTGGCCAAGCGAGTTTTACGACCCGGTGGGCTTGTCATGATCGAGCATTCAAACTTGCAAGGCTTAGCAGTGCGACAACTCTGTGAGGACGCGGGCTTCCGCGCGATTACTACGGAGCAAGACTTAGTCGGCAGAGACCGCTTTACGCAAGGGTTTCGTTCCTAAGCTTTTCTAGCCTCGAGGAATGCCTCGATGTTGGTGCGGATTGTGGCACCTGAATCATGCGGGGAGAACCACTGAGTGGTGATGCCTAGTTCGCTAGCCCCGCGGAGATTATCAGGGGTGTCATCAACGAAGAAGGTGTCACTGCCCTCTGCGCCGTATCGCTCCAATACGCGCTGGAAGACGAGCGGGTCAGGTTTTCTGGCTCCGTAATGCGCGGTAGCAAACATATGCTCGCCAAAAAATGGCACCAAGTGGGGTGCTACGGCGGGGAGTTCTTCACCGATGAGCATCCCGTTGTTGGTCAGCAACGTCACTTGGCCATGTTTTCTAGCAAATTTCACCGCGGTGACAACTTCGGGGCGGAACACCATGGCCTGTTTGCGCCATTCGACCCAATCTTCGCGGGCAATGTTAGACCCAAGTGCTTCATTTACTCGGGCAATATATTCGTCCCCGGTGGCCGGGTTTCCGGCTTCGGCTTGCCATTCGCCTTCGTCATGCCACCACAGCCTGCGTAGCTCATGAAAGTCGATCCCGGTGGCGTTGGTGAGTGAGGTCATCCGGTCGCGCCAGTGGTAGTCATAGAGGACGTTGTCCATGTCAAAAATAAAAAGCATGATGTCTCCAGACTAGAGCCAAGCTTTAGGTTCGGCCTGCGAACTACACTGGAGCGGTGGCCCCAGAAACCGTCGATACCAGCAACGCTGAGTCCTTGCGACTGGGAATCGAAGGGGCAAAGGCGGTCTTAGCCTCAGGCGGCAGTATCGTTTTCCCTACCGACACGGTTTATGGCATTGGATGCGATGCCTTCTCGCCGAAGGCAGTGCAGAACTTGCTGGAAATTAAGGGTCGCGGCCGCCATATGCCACCGCCGGTTCTCGTGGGTTCCATAGAAGTCGCCAAAAACTTGGTAGCCGCAGTTCCAGAAGGCGCCGAAGTGCTGATGGAACATTTTTGG
>LIAY01000040.1 GCA_001438965.1 Microbacteriaceae bacterium BACL25 MAG-120322-bin65
TGACTAAATCTGTCCGTGGTACCGAAGGAGTTACCGTGAAAGAGTTCTCAGCCCCCGCCGTTGTTCCAGCCGATCCCAAGGCCAATACCACCCAGCTACTGGTTGACCGGCTAGCCAAAGACCCACACGGGGTTTTGTTTGCTCTACCCACCGCACAAGGCGGTTGGGAAGACGTCACCACCCAGGAGTTCCACACTCAAGTAGTGGCCCTGGCTAAAGGTTTCATGGCCGCTGGCATCAAAGCGGGCGACAAAGTGGGCTTCATGTGTAAAACCCGCTATGAGTGGACTCTGGTGGACTTTGGCCTCTGGTTTGCTGGCGCCATCATGGTTCCCATTTATGAGACCTCATCGCCAAGCCAACTGCTCTACAACTTGGAAGACTCCGGAGCCACCGCAATTATTGTGGAGACTGCGGATCACTTTGCCCGTTTTGATGAAATTGCCGGCGACGTCCCCCTGGTCGGCAAGGTGTGGCAGATGGCACTGGGTGACATCGAGAAGCTCTCGCAATCAGGCGGAGAAATTACCGATGCTGTCCTAGAAAAGCGTCGCACTACAGCCAAAGGCTCCGACATGGCCACCCTGATTTACACCTCAGGTTCCACTGGGCGACCTAAAGGCTGCATGCTGACCCACTCTAACTTCGTGGAATTAGTGCGAAATTCGGCTGTTGCTATGAAAGAGGTGGTGGAGCCAGGTGCTTCGACCTTGCTCTTTATCACCACCGCTCACATCTTTGCCAGGTTCATCTCCCTGCTTGCTGTTCACACCGGGACCAAAATTGGCCACCAGGCAGACACCAAGCAGCTACTGCCCTCGCTAGGCTCGTTCAAGCCCTCCTTCTTGCTGGCGGTGCCGCGAGTATTTGAGAAGGTCTATAACTCGGCAGAGCAAAAAGCTGAAGCGGGTGGCAAAGGCAAGATCTTCCGCATTGCAGCGGACACTGCCGTGGAGTACTCGAAAGCTCTCGATGCTGGCAAGGTCAGCCTGGGCCTGAAACTGAGATTCACGGTCTTCGATCGCCTGGTTTACTCCAAGCTCAAAGCTGCTATGGGTGGCGGTGTGATCTACGCCGTATCAGGTTCGGCACCACTGAGTACCCGACTGGGGCACTTCTATCGGGCCCTGGGTATCAAGATTTTGGAAGGCTATGGTCTCACCGAAACGACGGCGCCAGCGACCGAAAACCTGGTTACTCGCTTCAAAATTGGCACCTGCGGTCCAGCATTACCCGGAGTTTCCGTCCGCATTGCCGATGATGGCGAGGTGCAGGTAAAAGGCATCAACGTCTTTGCTGGTTACTGGAATAACCCGGCAGCCACCAAAGAAACTTTCACCCAAGATGGCTGGTTCAAATCCGGCGACATTGGTGACCTCGATGATGAGGGTTACCTCACCATTACCGGTCGGAAGAAAGAAATCCTGATTACCGCCGGTGGTAAGAACGTCGCCCCCAACTATTTGGAGGACCCCATCCGGGCCAATCCGATTGTGGGCCAAGTTGTAGTCGCTGGAGACCAAAAGCCTTTCATCTCAGCTCTGATCACCTTGGACACAGAAATGATCGACACGTGGCTTTCTAACAATGGTGTCAAAGAGACCTTGACACTGCATGAAGCCGGCTCGCACCCCCTGGTTCTCGCCGAAGTGCAGAGGGCCATTGACGCCGCTAACGCTCGAGTGTCACGGGCAGAGTCGGTGCGCAAATTCACGATTCTTCCCACTGAGTTCACCGAAGCCTCGGGCCACCTCACGCCAAAGATGAGCATCAAGCGCGCTGAAATTATGCGCGACTTCGGCAAAGAAGTTGAAGCGATGTATTCCGACACCACAGAAACTCAAGGAATTTCAGTTACCTCTTAGCGACTAAACCATTCAGATTCACGAATAGTCCGCAGAGCATCTTTTTTGTATTCCGGGGTTAGCCCCTCGAAGTACAGCGTGCCTTCGAGGTGGTCAAGTTCGTGTTGCAGAGCCTGAGCCATCAAGCCCTCACCCTCAATGTCGATCAGTTCCCCCTCTAGGGTGTAACCGCGGGCTATGGCGTGCGGGTAGCGAGCCCGCGGATAGGTGAGGCCAGGGACAGAAAGACAACCTTCGGACATGTCTACTGGATCCCCCCAGGTTTTGAGCATTTTGGGGTTAATCAAATACCCGATGTCACCGTCAATGTTGAAGCTAAAAGCCCGAAGTCCCACACCAATCTGATTGGCAGCCACGCCAGCACGGCCCGGTAACTTCACTGTGTCTAGAAGATCCCCAATAACGTCCCGAGCCCGATCGCTGGTGGGCTCTAAGTGCTCACAGACACTTTTGAGCAAGGGATCGCCAAATAGCCGGATAGCCCGAATCGCCACGACTATGAGCCAGTACGCTCGCCCATGCCCTCGGCAACGAGGGCCGCAAGTTCCCTGGCAGCGTCCCGCGTGTGGCGGCCAAGCCGGCTCCAGTCCACTATCGAGCCCGCGGCCAGGTAGGGGTCATAAGGAATGCGAACTACTTGACGTACTCGAGACAGGAAGTGGTTTTCAATTTCATCCAGCTTCACCACGTTGGTGCCTGGAGTGGCCGTGTTCAAAGCCACAACGCAATTTTTCACTAGCTTGGTGTACCCGTTGGCTTCCAGCCAAGTCAATGTCTCTGAAGCCAAACGAGCCTCATCGATGCTTCCCCCGGACACCACCACTAGACCATCTGCCCGCTCCAGTGTCGGTTTCATGACCGAGTGGACAACGCCGGTTCCACAGTCTGTGAGAACTACGGAATAGAATCTGGCAGCTTGGTCAGCAACCACGTTGTAGTCATTCTCATCAAAAGCTTCCGAGAGCAAAGGGTCCGTATCCGATGCCAACACGTGCAAACGTGTCTTGTCCTTAGAGACTAGTTCGGCGAAATCAGTGAAACCGGCAATAGACGCGGCATACTTAACGACGTCGCGAACGGTGGCACCAGTGGACTTGGGAACTCGTTCGGCGAGTGTGCCGCGGTCCGGATTGGCATCAATAGCGATGACGCGGTCATCGCGAACTGCGGCCATAGCCATGCCTAACAAGGTGGTTACCGTAGTTTTCCCTACGCCACCTTTTCTGGTCAGGATGGGAACAAAGCGGGTGCCATGGTCATACTGGGTGGCAATTCGGGCTTCCAGTGCTTTGCGCGCACGCACCGACCGGGAATCGCCCACATTAATAAATCTAAGACTTATCAAGTAAATCAGGTACTGCCAGAAGCCTTCGGGAACCGCACGATTGCGACCACTGGTATTAAGCAGACGATCTTCGGTCAACATGGCAGAAGGCTCTGGGATGTCGCCCTTGTTGGTGCCGCGGCGCCGATAGAGCTCGTCATCGGAACGGATAACAGGCAAGGTGACTACTGTGTTTCCCTCCGCCTCCAGCGAAGCCGGGTCTACGGTTTCCTCTTCAATAGAAAACTCTTCGGTCGCGTCAGTCGTACCGTCTTGTTCTGCTGGCGTCTCCACCTTGCTGCGACGTGCCATTGCTAACTACCTCCATGAGATGCCCTATGGGCGAAAGCTAATTCTATGGCCAAACCTCTGACCCTGTTGATACAGCTTGCTCCCCCCGCCATCATGGCGCAATAACAAGGAGTAAATCTCCCGCCTCTACCAGTTGCGTGCGGGGAATGGCAAGGCGTTCAACTTTTCCGCTGGCGGAACAACTAATACTGGCCTCCATTTTCATGGCCTCGATGGTCGCAACAAAACCACCCTCGGTAACTTTTTCACCTACCTCCACACTCAAGGTAACCACGCCGGAGAAGGGAGCCCCAACATGACACGGATTACCCGGGTCCGCTTTTTCCGCGTGGGTTTCCACCACGTCAAGGGAATTATCGCGGATACTAATCGGCCTCAATTGGCCGTTCAGCGCGGCGGTGACGGTCCTCATCCCATGGTCGTCCGGTTCCGAAATTGCTTCTAAGGAGACATAGAGGCGCACCCCAGGCTCCACCTCGATTACCGATTCGGTTCCCAGCGGTAAGCCGTAGAGGTAGTCGATGGTGCGAATGACGGACACATCACCAAATTGCTCCCGCAAAGCGGTGAACTCTTGTGTTGGGCCTGGAAACAGTAACGTGTTCAACAAGTGCTGACGCGACTTCCCCGGTTGCGAAAGAGCATCGAGCTGCTCGGTACTCAATTCCTGGGTTTGCTTGTGTGGCTTTTTCCCCTTGAGTATCTTGCTTCGGAAGGGCTCGGGCCATCCTCCTGGAGGATCACCCAGTTCACCCGCCATGAAACCAATCACAGAATCGGGAACGTCATAGGCGCCGGGATTGGCTTCGAAATCTGCAGGGTCGACATCCATGGCCACCAAGTGGAGTGCTAAATCACCAACTACTTTGCTCGAAGGTGTGACCTTGGTGGGCCGGCCAAGGATCCGACTGGCGCTGGCGTACCAATTCTCGATGTCCTCAAAACGATCGGCTAGGCCTAAAGCAATCGCCTGTTGGCGCAGGTTTGAAAGCTGTCCACCCGGTATTTCATGGTGATACACACGTCCGGTGGGACCTGGAAGGCCAGATTCGAATGGCTCATACACAGCTCTCACTGCCTCCCAGTAGGGCTCTAGTGCGGCAACATTTTCTAAGCTGAGCCCCGTCTCCCGCTCCGTGTTATCCAGGGCGGCGACAAGAGCCGACATCGAAGGTTGGCTGGTCGTTCCGGCCATAGCCGCACTCGCCACATCAACGGCGTCCACACCAGCGGCACTAGCAGCCAGCAGGGTGGCCATCTGGCCCCCTGCCGTGTCGTGGGTGTGGAGGTGGACCGGAAGATCGAAACGCTCCCTCAGCGCACTGACCAGTTTTGTGGCAGCCATCGGTCGCAGCAGACCCGCCATGTCTTTAATGGCCAAGATATGTGCGCCAGCATCGACCATCGTCTCAGCCAGGGCGAGGTAATAATCCAGGGTGTAGAGATCTTCGCCTGGATCGAGCAGGTTACCCGAATAGCACAACCCGACTTCGGCCAAGGAGCTGCCCGTTTCGAGCACCGCGTCTATGGCGGGGCGCATATTGGAAACATCGTTCAGTGCATCAAAGATTCTAAAAATATCGACACCGGTGGCACTGGCTTCGCTCACAAAAGCGTGAGTAACCTCCACGGGGAAGGGCGTGTAGCCCACCGTGTTGCGACCGCGCAGCAGCATCTGGATACAGAGATTAGGCAAGGCCTTACGCAGGGCCGCTAGACGCTCCCAGGGGTCTTCACCAAGGAACCTTAGTGCGACATCGTAGGTTGCCCCGCCCCAGGCTTCAATCGACAACAATTGCGGTGTGGTGTGGGCCACCACCGGTAACACGTCCACCAGATCTTTCGTGCGGACCCTCGTTGCCAGCAAAGACTGATGAGCATCACGAAAAGTAGTGTCGGTTACAGCCAAGGCCACTTGGGCACGAAGTTCGCTAGCGAACGCGACAGGCCCCATACGATCCAAGCGCTGCTTGGACCCCTCGGGAGCGCGCGTGAGGGGAATCTGGGGCAGCTTCCGTATCGGGTCGATTATCAGCGCCGGGCGTTGGTAGGGCTGATTTACGGTGACATCAGCAAGCCAGGTGAGCAATTTGGTTCCACGGTCTTTGCTTACCGGCGAGGTCAGCAGCTGGGGCCGTTCCTCGATAAACGAAGTTGACACATCGCCAGCAAGAAAATCAGGGTCTTCCACCACCGCTTGCAAAAACGAGATATTGGTGGACACTCCCCTGATCCGAAACTCCGCTAAACCTCGACGCGCCCTGGCAACCGCAATGGGGAATGTCCGCCCCCGGGTTGTCATCTTGGCCAACATCGAATCGAAGTAGGGCGAGATTTGGGCGCCCTGGTTCACCGTTCCACCATCGAGGCGAATTCCCGCTCCCCCAGGTGAACGATAGGTCGTAATTTTTCCGGTATCGGGACGGAAATCGGCAGCAGGGTCCTCAGTGGTGATGCGGCACTGCATCGCAAACCCCCGTGGCACGATGCCCTCTTGGCTCAGTCCCATGTCGGCAAGCGTCTCTCCGGCGGCGATGCGCATCTGGGTATTCACCAGATCAACATCGGTGATCTCTTCGGTGACCGTGTGTTCCACCTGGATCCTTGGATTCATCTCAATGAAGACGTGTTCACCGGCGCGCTCGCCGGCGGTGTCGACCAAAAATTCCACGGTTCCGGCATTGCGATAGCCGATGGAACGCGCAAAAGCGACGGCATCGGCCAATATTTTGGTGCGGATACTGTCATCCAGATTTGGTGCCGGAGCTATTTCAATGACTTTCTGGTGTCGTCTCTGCACCGAACAATCACGCTCGAAGAGGTGCAGTGTTGCCCCGGTGGCATCGGCAACGATTTGGACTTCAATGTGGCGGGGCCTTAGCACCGCTTGCTCGATAAACATCCGCCCATCACCAAAAGCAGTTTCTGCTTCGCGCATCGCCGCCTGGAGGGCATCGCGGAGGTCTTCAGGTTTAGCCACCCGGCGCATTCCGCGACCACCCCCGCCGGCGACGGCTTTAGCGAACACGGGAAACCCAATGCCATCGGCTGCCACAACGAGTGCCTCAATATCGGTCGTTGCCTCGCTGGAGGCCAAGACGGGGACACCGGCAGCAACCGCGTGTTCCTTTGCCGTTACCTTGTTGCCCGCCATCTCCAACACAGAAGCGGGGGGACCAATGAAAACGATGCCGGCTTCCTCGCAGGCCCTTGCCAAATCAGGGTTTTCACTCAAGAATCCATAACCGGGATAGATGGCATCCGCCCCGGAGAGCTTGGCCACACGCATAATTTCATCAATGGCCAAATAGGCGCGAAGCGGATGACCGGGTTCCCCAATTTGATAGGCCTCATCGGCTTTCATACGGTGGAGTGAATAGCGGTCCTCATAGGGATACACCGCAACGGTGCGAAGTCCTAACTCGACTGCTGAGCGGAATGCGCGAATAGCAATTTCGCCGCGATTGGCCACCAAAATTTTGGTAATCATCGATGAAGCCCCTCCCACACGCGGCAAGGCTCGCCGTTCCATGTCCTGCCGCTTAGCTTAGCCAAGGCTAAACTATGGCAGATGCGCGTAATCAGCTTGAGCTCGCTTAAAGGCGGTGTCGGTAAGACGACCGTCACTTTAGGGCTCGCTTCCGCCTCGTTTGCGCGAGGACTTCGGACCCTGGTTGTTGATATGGATCCGCAGTCTGATGCTTCCACCGGGATGGATGTCACGGTGGGACGCCGACTCAATATTTCCCACCTACTGGCTCACCCCCGCGGATCTCAAGTGAGAAACGCTATTGCTCCTAGTGGTTGGACCAGAAGCCACAAGGGGACAGTAGATGTTCTTCTAGGCTCACCGGCAGCCATGGCTTTTGACACTCCCTCGGTCACAAGAAAAGAAATTTGGCGGCTGGAAGAAATTCTGGCTACAGTCGAAAACGACTACGACATCGTGCTCATCGACTGCCCCCCTTCGCTCAATGGCCTCACCCGGATGGCGTGGACAGCTAGCGACCGGGTTGCCGTTGTCACCGAGCCCGGTTTATTCTCTGTCGCTGCCACGCAGCGCGCCTTTCGCGCTATCGATGAACTCAGGCGAGGCGTGTCACCACGCCTGCAACCGTTGGGCGTGATTGTTAATCGGGTCCGACCCCAATCCATTGAGCACCAATACCGCATTGATGAACTCAAAGAAATGTTTGGGGCGCTGGTGCTTCAGCCTGAACTGCCCGAACGAGTGGTCATGCAACAAGCTCAGGGAGCTGCCAGTCCGCTCCATGTGTGGCCCGGAGAAAGTGCCGAAGAAATGGCGGAGAGCTTTAACTCTCTCCTAGAGCGCATTGTTAGATCGGTAGCGCTGACCGAAGGATAGTTTGCTCAGCTAGCGCGCTGATTGCGTCGCGTTGCGAGCTCATCTCGAGGGTCCGAGCCAACATCGGTAGCTTGGACCGACACGAGCGACGACTCCACTTCGCGAAGAACTTTGCCCACGGCAATACCAAAGACGCCCTGGCCTCGGCTCACTAGGTCAATTACCTCATCATCGGAGGTGCAGAGGTAAACACTTGCGCCGTCGCTCATCAAGGTGGTCTCAGCGAGGCCGGTAATGCCAGCAGCAACGAGCTGTTCAACAGCAATGCGGATCTGCTGAAGGGAAATTCCGGTATCAAGCAACCGCTTGACCAGTTTCAGCACGAGAATGTCGCGGAAACCGTATAAACGCTGAGATCCTGAACCCTGCGCGCTTTGCACGGTGGGTTCTACCAAACCGGTTCTGGCCCAATAATCTAGCTGGCGATAGGTAATCCCAGCAGCGGCAGAGGCCACCTGACCTCGATACCCTTGCTCCTCTTCAATTATCGGCATGCCGTCAGTAAAAAGCAGGTCTTTCGCATAACGATCCGAGGTGTTGTCCGAAGAAACCATCTCTCACCTAACCTTAATCTTCTACTTGAGCCTGAGGGCGCCTCATCACGATACAGGTCGCGCACCCGGATTTTTCTAAAGTGGGCTGACATCGCTTGTGGCGTGTCGCCAGGGGGCCAGGTTAGCTACGACTCTAGCCGGTTGAGCGAGTCTTGGGTAAGAACCTGGCGCAGTGTCATCAAAATATCGGAAAGTTCACGACTCTTTTCGCGAAACTCATCAGGTGCTAAAGCTTTCGATGAGGGTGTGGTCGCCGTCACGGCTTGAGATACCAAGCCCACTTCGCGATCTACGGCCAACCGCATGCCACGAAGGTGACGAGGTTCTAAGCCAAAACTGGCCGCCTGAACAACTGAGGTCAACACAGCCAAATCGGCAGCGCCATAAACTTTTTTAGGCTCAATCAACCCAGCAGTCACAGCACCATCGAGCACCATCGCCCGGGCACCAGAGCGCTCTAAGAGCTCACCACGGGTGTACTTCGCCCCATCCCCTGCTGGGGTCAGGCCGACAACTTTGCTAGCGCGAGGCAACACGGGGGTCTTGCCCTGGTCTTGGTCATCCAGGTGGCCTTTGATGACCCGAAGCGGTAAGTAGTGGTCCCGCTGGACGGTAAGAACAAAACGCAGACGCTCGATGTCACTGGGCGAATAGGTTCGATATCCGGCTGCGGTGCGATCCGGTGAGACCAGTTCACGATCTTCTAGAAATCGAAGCTTAGAGGGAGACAGATCAGGAAACTCGGGTGTTAGCTTGGCTAGGACTTGGCCGATGGAGAGAAGGCCGCTGGAACCAGGAACCGGGCGACCCGCCCGCGCTTGATGCGCCGTCACTTGGCAGACCCCAGTGATTCGCCCTCGTGGCGCGAAGAATAAAATGTCATCCGGAATTTGCCCACTTGCACCTCTGCGCCATCGTGGAGCAAGGCCTGATCGACTACGACGCCGTCAAAGTAGGTGCCGTTTAGCGAACCCAGATCTTTTACCTCAAACGCACTGCCGTGTCGAACGAATTCAGCGTGGCGGCGCGAGACGGTGACGTCGTCTAAGAAAATATCCGCCTCAGGGTGGCGACCGGCAACGGTGGAATCTTGATCGAGCAAGAATCGGGCACCGGCGTTTGGCCCCTTACGGACAATCAGCAAAGCGGAATTCGAGGGGAGTGCGGCAATAATTTCTTGTTCCTCGAGTGAAACACCAGATTCCAAGCCCTGCAGCTTCTGCGCAAAATCGGGCCCAAACTTCTCCGTGGAATCAGGAACC
>LIAY01000041.1 GCA_001438965.1 Microbacteriaceae bacterium BACL25 MAG-120322-bin65
GGGCTGTTCCCTATTTGCCCATTGACCCCAAAGATGTGGGACGCTCCTACGAGGCAGTCATTCGGGTGAACTCGCAATCGGGTAAAGGCGGCGTTGCCTATCTGCTCAAAGCTGATCACGCTCTGGATTTGCCCAGAAAACTCCAGATCGAGTTTTCTCAGGTGGTGCAGGCGAAAACGGATGCTGAAGGTGGCGAAGTCACCAGTGACGAAATCTGGCACATATTCCAAGACGAGTACCTACCGGCACTGGATGTGGCAGCAAAGTGGGGTCACTACGAAATTCACCAGACCCGTTCGGCCAGCGACATGGATGGTTCCGTCTCACTCCAGGTCAAATTGCGAGCCGGTGATGAGGTGCTCGATACGAGCGCAGAAGGCAACGGGCCGATTGCTGCTTTCTTGAGCGTCCTCTCTGACCGCGGTGTCGCTATTCGACTCTTTGACTATGTGGAGCACACCTTGGGCGCTAGTGGTGATGCGCAGGCGGCGGCGTATGTGGAACTAGAAGTCAATGGCCGAACCCTGTGGGGCGTGGGCATTGATGGTGATATTTCCACCGCATCGCTCAAAGCCATCGTTTCAGCAGTGAATCGCGCATTGCGCTTTGAAACGTTGGTGCCCGCATTGGCAAGCGCCAGGTAGGCCGCAACCAGCGCGCCTGGGGGCGTACTAGCCGCTCTTGCGCGGGATACTAGAGCTATGCCCACCTACCGAGACGATGCCATTGTGCTGCGCACGCATCTGCTGGGTGAGGCGGACAAAATCGTGACGCTGCTGTGTAAGAGCAGAGGGAAAATCCGTGCGGTGGCCAAAGGCATTCGCAAAACAAGTTCGCGTTTTGGTGCCCGGTTGGAGCCCTTCACACTTGTTGATGTTCAGCTGTATGAAGGAAAAAGCTTAGACATCGTCCAGCAAGCGGACACGATTGATGCTTATTCACAGGCGATGGGTAAGGATTACGCCAAATACACCGCCGCCATGGTGATGGCCGAAACTGCGGACAAGCTCACCGACCACGATTTTCTTCCGGCCCACTACATGTTGCTAAACGGTGGATTGCGCTCCTTGGCCCGCGGCGAGCACAACCCCGGGGCCATTGTCGATAGTTATCTTCTGCGCTCACTCGCATTAGCGGGTTGGTCGCCCAGTATTACCAGCTGTGCGGTGAGTGGAGATGTGGGTGATCACCGTGCCTTCGCTGTCTCCCTCGGTGGCGTTGTGTCCGACGCTCTGGCCCCGCCAGGAACACCAAGACTGGCCGATGGCGGCAAAGAGCTACTCCAAGCCCTGATGGAGGGAGACTGGAGTGTTATCGAGAACACCCCCGAGCAGGTGTCGGCCCAAGTGTCAGGCTTCGTGGCTGCGTATGCGCAATTCCATCTGGAGCGCCATGTTCGATCCCTTGCGCATTTAGAGCGGGTAGTCAGCGAGAAAGTATCGTGACAGCGCAGGAATTTCTTGACATTGATTGGACCCATCAGAGTCCACCCGTGCTGGATAGTTCCAGGATCCCCGGGCATGTGGCCATAGTCATGGATGGCAACGGACGCTGGGCTAATTCCCGCGGCTTACCCCGGGTAGAGGGCCATAAAGCGGGGGAAGCAGCGTTACTCGATGTTGTGGCTGGGGCCCTCCAAGTGGGAGTCCGCCACCTGTCGGTTTACGCCTTTTCCACCGAAAACTGGAATCGATCGCCTGAAGAGGTTCGGTTCCTGATGGGTTTCAACCGTGATGTGTTGCGCCGCCGCCGCGACCAACTCCATCACTGGGGTGTTCAAATTCGCTGGTCAGGGCGCAGGCCCAGGTTGTGGTCAAGTGTGATCAAAGACTTAGAAACTGCTGAAGCGATGACTAAAGGTAACCGCGCGCTCACCCTGACCATGTGTGTGAACTATGGCGGCCGGGCAGAAATTGTGGACGCCATGAGAGCTATTGGGGAAGAAGTTGCACAGGGGCGCTTGGCGCCCTCACGTATTAGTGAAAAAACGGTGCAACGTCATCTCTATATTCCCGACGCCCCCGATGTTGACCTATTCCTTCGAACCTCAGGTGAGCAGCGCACGAGTAACTTTCTGCCCTGGCAGAGCGCCTACGCCGAAATGGTGTTCCTGGACTCGCTATGGCCGGACATGTCTCGGGTGGAACTCTGGGAGGCGATTGCTGAGTACCAAGGGCGGGCAAGACGATTTGGTAAAGCTATTGATGTTCCGAGCCAGGGCGAAGACGGCTCTGGCTAAGATAGGAAGCCTGTGTCAGAGGCATCTGATCAGGAACAAGGGAGCATGACGTGGCCGGCAAGAGCAAACTAGATAGCGTTGTTGCGCTTGCCAAGCGTCGGGGCTTCGTTTTTCAGTCCGGCGAGATTTATGGTGGCTCCCGCTCAGCCTGGGACTATGGGCCTTTGGGTGTTGAGCTTAAGGAAAACATCAAACGCCAGTGGTGGCGTCACACGGTCACCTCACGTGGGGATGTTGTCGGGCTGGATTCTGCTGTTATCTTGCCCACTGCTGTGTGGAACGCATCGGGACACGTCGAAGTGTTTAGCGACCCACTCGTGGAGTGCCTGAGCTGCCATAAGCGCTATCGCGCCGATCATTTATTAGAAGAGTTTGAAGAAAAAAAGGGTCGCGCTGCTGAAAACGGTCTGGCCGATATTGCGTGTCCGCACTGCGGAAACAAAGGGAAATTTACTGAACCTAGGGCGTTCTCTGGCCTGCTCAAAACTTATTTGGGCCCGGTTGATGATGAAGCGGGCATGCACTACCTGCGTCCTGAAACGGCTCAAGGAATTTTCGTCAATTTCAACAATGTGGTCTCCACTGCGCGGATGAAGCCACCGTTTGGTATTGCTCAGATCGGTAAAAGCTTCCGTAACGAAATTACCCCTGGAAACTTCATCTTCCGAACTCGCGAGTTTGAGCAAATGGAGATGGAATTCTTTGTTAAACCCGGCGAAGACGAGAAGTGGCATCAGTATTGGATTGACCGCAGGCTTGCTTGGTACACGGATTTGGGAATTGATCCCGAGAACTTGCGTCTCTATGAACACCCGAAAGAGAAGCTTTCGCACTATTCAAAGCGAACAGTGGACATTGAGTATCGTTTTGGGTTCCCTTCTGGAGAGTTTGGTGAGCTGGAGGGCGTGGCAAATCGCACCGACTTTGACCTGAAGACTCACTCGGAGCATTCGGGAACAGAACTGTCTTATTTCGACCAGGCCGCAGATGAACGCTGGACCCCCTACGTCATCGAGCCAGCAGCGGGTCTGACCCGTTCGTTGATGGCTTTCTTGGTTGATGCCTACGCCGAAGACGAAGCACCTAACGCCAAAGGTGGCGTGGACACGCGCACCGTGTTGCGTTTGGATCGTCGCCTGGCACCGGTGAAGGTGGCGGTGTTGCCGCTATCGCGCCACGAAGACCTGTCACCGTTGGCCCAACGCATTGCCGATGATTTACGCCAGCACTGGGTTGTGGAGTTTGATGATGCCGGTGCCATTGGTCGCCGCTATCGCCGCAATGACGAAATTGGCACTCCTTTTGCGGTGACGGTCGACTTTGATTCGCTAGAGGACAATGCGGTAACCATTCGTGAGCGTGACACTATGGCTCAAGAGCGTGTTTCGCTGGATAAGCTCCAGGGCTATCTGGCCGAAGCGTTGCTGGGGGCTTAATAATGGCGGGGGCTGCCACCGCGATTCCAACGTTATCCATTGGGCCACTGGATTTGGATATCCCGGTAATTCTGGCACCCATGGCCGGTATCACGAATACCGCGTTTCGCAGACTTTGTCGCGAATATGGCGCTGGCTTGTATGTCAGTGAAATGATCACGTCACGGGCGCTGGTGGAGCGCACCCCGGGCAGCATGAGGCTTATTAAGCACCACGAATCAGAGGTGCCTCGCAGTATTCAGCTCTATGGCGTAGACCCCAACACTGTCTCTGAGGCTATTAGGTTTTTGGTAGACGAAGACTTGTGCGACCACATTGATCTCAATTTTGGTTGTCCCGTTCCCAAGGTCACCCGCAAAGGCGGTGGGGCTGCTCTTCCGTGGAAGAGGGACCTTTTCCGCCAAATTCTGGAATCCGCGGTGAAAGCCTCAGGGGATTTGCCCCTGACAATCAAAATGCGCAAAGGCATCGACCAGGACCACCTGACCTTTATCGAAGCTGGCAAAGCAGCCGAGGGGGCTGGTGTTGCCTCCATTGCTTTACACGCCAGGACCGCCTCAGAGTTCTATTCGGGCCAGGCCGACTGGGACGCCATCGGGGAGCTCAAATCCAGCATCAGCTCCGTTCCGGTACTGGGAAATGGAGATATTTGGAGCGCCGAAGATGCGCTAGCAATGATGGCCCAGAGCGACTGTGATGGTGTCGTTGTCGGCCGTGGCTGCCTCGGGCGACCCTGGCTTTTTGCCGATTTGCAAGCAGCATTTAGGGGAGACCCAAATCGTCAACGCCCAGGACTTGGTGCAGTGGCCACCGCTTTTCGGCGCCACGCAGAACTCCTTGTCGACTTTTTTGACGGTGATGAAGGCCACGCTTGTCGTGATATTAGAAAACACGTGGCCTGGTATTTCAAGGGTTATCCCGTGGGTGGGTCTATTCGGGCGCGTTTGGCGGCAGTGGAGTCGCTTCAGCAAATCGATGATTTCCTTGCCGAACTAGACCACGATGAGCCCTACCCCGGCGAGGGCGTGGAAGGCCCCAGGGGTCGCGCCGGAACGCCTAAGAAGACGGCGCTGCCCGAGCATTGGTTGGAAAGTCGGGAACTTAGTGAGACTCAGCGTGCGGCTCTGCATTTAGCGGAAGTGGATTCCAGTGGAGGCTAAACGCTATAGCTCCCACGACGCGGAACGTTTTGTTCCCGAAAGTCCCTCGTCCTCTCGGAGTGATTTCGCTAGAGACCGTGGTCGGTTATTGCATTCCTCGGCGCTTCGAAGATTGGCTGCGAAAACCCAGGTTCTCTCACCCACCGCGGGTTTAGATTTTGCCAGGAATCGTCTAACCCATTCGTTAGAGGTGGCACAAATCGGCCGAGAACTAGCGAATCGCTTAGGCCTGGATGCTGATGTTGTCGAAACCGCGTGCCTCGCACACGATATCGGCCACCCACCGTTTGGCCACAACGGGGAGCTTGCGCTGGCCGAATGGGCGAGTGATTGTGGCGGATTTGAAGGTAACGCCCAAACCTTTCGGCTCCTGGTTTCGTTGGAGCCAAAATCGTTTGATGCACAAGGAATCGCCCGAGGGCTCAACCTAACTCGCGCCAGCTTGCTCGCCAGTACCAAGTATCCGTGGGGTGGCGATCAACCCGAGATAGACCCCAGTGGTCGGGCCAAATTTGGTGTCTATGATTCCGATCGGGAAGTTTTCGACTGGGCCAGGCAGGGCTTGCCCGAGCGGGCTCTCACCCTTGAAGCCCAAGTAATGGATTTCTCCGATGATGTGGCCTATTCGGTGCACGATTTCGAGGACGCCATCGTTAGCGGCTATCTTCATCCCCAAGAATTGCAACGCCCGGGCACCTGGGATGACATTATCGATGGCATTACACAGTGGGTGGGGCACCGAGATTCAGATCGGGTTGCTGTGGCATGGGAGCGACTCTCCCAGGTTTCTAGTTGGGTCACCGAGTTTGATAACTCGAGGTTGCACCTGGCGGCACTGAAAAATCTCACCAGTACTCTTATCGGCCGCTTTGCCTTGATGGCCACCGTTATCGATACGGATAGGGGACAACTACTGGAAGTTCCCCACGACACTCGTGATGAGATTGATTTACTCAAAGGCCTGGTTGCCGTGCACGTCATGTCCGATACTGCAAGACAACCCATTTATGCCCACCAACGCGATGTCATTGACGCCATTGCCAACTCGCTGTGGGCCAACCCACAAGGCCTGGATCCAGTTTTCGCCAACGACTACGAGCGGGCCACAACGACCGAGGAGCAACAGCGCGTGATAGTGGATCAGGTTGCTTCTTTGACTGACCAGTCGGCAATGGCGTTCTTTGAGCGGTTATCCCCCTCATAGTTCTCCACATTCTCAACCCTTCCCACCGGGGAGGCGGCCTGGATAACTAGACTGTGGCTGTGGCGGGGCTAATTAAACGTAGCGACATCGATGAGGTGCGCCAAAGAGTCAATATTGCCGATGTGGTCGGTGATTATGTGACGCTCAAATCAGCCGGAGTGGGCTCGATGAAAGGGCTATGCCCCTTTCATGATGAGCGAAGCCCCAGTTTTCATGTGCGACCCCAAGCAGGGTATTTTCACTGTTTCGGTTGTGGCGAAGGCGGCGATGTATACGCCTTTGTTCAGAAGATGGATCACCTCAGTTTTCAGGAATCGGTCGAACGCCTGGCCGGCAAGATTGGCTACCCCTTGCACTACGAAGAAGGTGGAGTTGCTCCTGATACCGGCAATCGGGCGAGACTTTTAGCCGCCAATGCGGCAGCAGAAGAGTTCTTTCGCCAGCAACTTCTCACCGCCGAAGCGGAGATTGGTCGAAAGTTTTTGGGGGAGCGGGGTTTTGACTCTCTTGCCGCTGAGCGTTTTGGGGTGGGGTTTTCTCCCAGCTCCTTTGACGCCACCTCAAAGCATTTAACCAAACAAGGCTTCAGCGTTGCCGAGTTGCTCGAGGCAGGCTTACTTTCCCAGGGTGACCGGGGAGTTTATGACCGGTTTCGTGGTCGCCTGATGTGGCCCATTAGGGATGTCACTGGTCAAACCATTGGTTTCGGTGCGCGCAAACTAGGCGACGACGACCAAGGACCCAAGTACCTCAACACCCCCGAAACCCCGGTTTATCACAAGTCTCGGGTGCTCTATGGGCTAGATATTGCCAAACGCGACATTGCTAAAGGTCGCCAGGTTGTCATTGTGGAGGGCTATACCGATGTGATGGCCTGCCATTTAGCGGGCATCACCACTGCAGTGGCCACCTGTGGGACAGCGTTTGGTTCTGACCACGTCACCGTGGTTCGTCGCGTTTTAGGTGATTCAGATAAACCCGGTGAAGCATCCCAGGGTGAAGTGATTTTCACTTTTGACCCCGATGACGCCGGACAAAAAGCGGCATCACGTGCCTACGCCGAAGAATCCCGCTTTGCTGCCCAAACCTTTGTTGCGGTTCCCCCTGAGGGCCTAGACCCCTGTGATGTTCGCATCGTCCAAGGCGATGAGGCGTTGCGCGAAGTGATCCGCCAGCGTCGACCCATGTATGAATTCATGATTAAGCAGGTGATGAAAAAACTGAATCTCAATACCGTCGAGGGACGAAGCCAGGCTCTTCGCGCCGCGGCCCCCATTGTGGCCGGGATTCGCGATCGCGTCATTCGAGATGGCTACGCGCGCGAACTTGCTGGCTGGTTGGGCATGAGCCCAGATGATGTTGCCCGCGCTATTAGACAAGGCAGCACTGGGTCATCATCGGAATCTCCAGCCCAGAGCGCCCAGGATGGCGCTGAAAAGCCTTACGACATGGGGGCGCTAGCCAAGGACCCAGTCACCACCATTGAGCGCGATGGGCTTATGGTGTTGTTGCAACATCCAGACCTGATCCCTCATGAGCGCGCCGTAGCGGTCCTGGGGACACAGTTTTCCCATGCCGCATTGGCACTGGTGCGCGATGCCATGGTGTCCGCCCTGGAGCACTACGCAACGCAACACTGGGTCACTGCCGTGACCGAAGAAACACCCCAGGCGCTCGCGACCCTGGTGGGCCAGCTCGCTGTGGCACCTCTACCTCAAAGTCCCGACCAAGCAGAGCGCTACGGCTTGGGGGTGACGGCAACACTGTTGGATCGTGATCTTTTGCGCAAAAAAGCTGAGCTGCTGGGCACTTTGCAACGCAGTGATGCCGCAGCGGATCCGCAAACCTATCGATCGCTGCAGGAAGAGTTGGTGGCCATTGAACAAGAACGTCGCGCCTTTCGGGAGGAATAACGTATGAACCAGCACAGCCCGGTGGTTCCCGAGAAGCTTTCTCATCCCAAACTCGTGGGCGGGCCCCTCAGCCTTGCTCCTTTCTCTGAAGAGCTTTTCCACTCCGCCGTGGTTGAAGGTGGTGGCGAGATCATGGAGGTTGGCCCTGCAACCCGCGGTTTGGTGTGGCTTAGCCCTTCTGGAGCCAACGAGCTGGGTGCCATCTTGGATGCCCAACCCCAGATTGAGTGGTTGCAGCTTCCGTGGGCTGGCGTGGATGCTTTTGCCAGTGTTTTGGCGCACATTGCCACCATGCCAGTAGACAAAAGGCCTGTGGTGACCTCGGCAAAGGGTGCCTATTCTGAACCCGTGGCCGAACACGCCCTGGCCCTAACTCTGGCCTGCATGAGGGAGTTTCCGCGAAAAGCCCGGGATGCTCATTGGCAAGAACAACGCAGCGGACTTTCCCTCTTCGGCCGCCATGTTGTGGTGATTGGTGCTGGCGGGGTGGGGCGGACCTTTGTGGAACTCCTTGCGCCTTTTAGAGCCAATGTCACGATGGTCAGACGGGGCAACAAGAGCGTCCCTGGGGCCCAGGCGACCATTGGTGTCGATGATTTAGATAGCGTCTTACCTCATGCCGATGTGGTGGTCGTTGCCGCCGCCGCGACGGAGTCGACTAGGCATCTCATCGGTGCCCGGCAGTTAGCCCTCATGCCTGAGCACAGTGTCTTGATTAACATCGCCAGAGGCTCGCTCGTTGATGCCGATGCCCTGCTGGATGCGTTGCAAAGCGGGAGGCTTTTTGGCGCAGGTCTTGATGTGATGGACCCGGAACCTTTTCCCTCAGAGCACGGGTTGTGGTCAACTAACAATGCTCTCATCACCTCCCATTCAGCTGACACCCCTGACATGACCCGGCCATTGTTGGCCCAGCGTGTGAGGGGAAACGTGGAAGCGTACCTCAACGGCTTGGACCTTCTCGGTGTTGTAGATGTTGAGGCGGGCTACTAGCCTCAGAGAGTTGGAAATGGGTTTCTAAGCTCTGGTAGCATCGGGGATTAGTCCATATTCCTCGATAGCTCAATTGGCAGAGCGACCGGCTGTTAACCGGTAGGTTCTTGGTTCGAGTCCAAGTCGAGGAGCCAGCCCCCTCGTCACGACCACTTATCCCAGAGAAATTTAGGATGGAAAGTTGAGCGGTGAATGGCAGAGTTTCTCACCGCGCAGGCATTGTGGCTTATTCCCGCCCTTGTCCTAGCGCTACTAGTAGCACTCGTTGTGGTGGTGTGGCAATTTCACAGCGCCAAGCCCGCCCCTGAGCTTTCCCAGGAACAGAGCGACGAGGTGAGCCAGGCATACCTGGAAAAATCTGAGCTGGAAATTCGCCTTGTTGGGCAGGGGGATCTGATGCGCATGATTGGTGATGTTCACGAATCCGCGGCTGCGACACTCACTCGCCTGATTGCTCAGGCAGAGGGAGCTAAGTTCGCGGCGGCATCGGATCCACGGGTGGCTTCTAGAGCCGCTGCGGCCATTGCCGAAGAGGCCAGGTCCGTTTTGAGTGATATTCGTCGTGTTGTTAACGCCTCCCGTGATGGTGTGGAAGAAGTCGAGAGCTTGCCGAGCTTGACTTCGATGAATGGCCTGTTTGACGCCATGACCGAATCAGGTATTGTCGTGGACTTTGAAGAACGAGGCGAGGCCTTTTCCCTTGCCCCTAGTGCGGAA
>LIAY01000042.1 GCA_001438965.1 Microbacteriaceae bacterium BACL25 MAG-120322-bin65
CAGAATCGTGCGGTGTGGCACAGTCAACAACGGCTAGCGCCTCGGCATCAGCACCGTCGGGCGCCTTCGCATCGTTAACGCACGCTCCAAGCTTCAGTTCCATCACAGATTTCAGCACAACTCCTTCAGTACTGGCGGACTCACTAGCTGGTTGCTCCGCGGTGGAGCCAGAAACACTGCCAGCGCAGCCGGAGAGTAAGAGTGCGCCAATCAAAACCCCGATGATGGCAGGTTTCATGCGCTGGAATCTTTCGCCACGCGAGTGAGGACCTCATCGTGTAAGAAAGAGTTTGTGGCCAAGGCGGTGCCATCCCAGATGCCCTCTTCGCCATCCAGGGAGCTAAAGCGGCCACCGGCTTCTTCAACGATGGGCACAAGTGCCGCCATGTCATAAGGCTGAAGATCAGCTTCGCCGGCGATATCGAGTGCGCCCTCAGCAACGAGCATGTAAGCCCAAAAATCTCCGATCGCTCGAGCACGCCAGACTGATTGCACCAAGGATTTCAGCGCCTGTGCTCTGCCATCATCGAGCCAACCGACCATGCTGTTATAGCTAAAAGTGGCATCGGAGAGGTTCTGTACGTTACTAACCGCTAGTGCTGTGGCCTCTTTGTCCCCAGGCCTCTGAGTCCAGGCACCGACGCCTTTCCCGCCCCACCACCGCTGGCCGAGTGCTGGCGCGCTCACCACACCCACAACCGGTTTTCCATCGATGGCCAGTGCAATGAGGGTGCCCCAGATGGGGATCCCCCTAGAGAACCCTGCAGTGCCATCTATGGGATCAATAATCCACTGGCGACCTGATTGTGGACCTGGCTCGCTGGAGCTTGAGCCCATTTCTTCGCCAAAAATGTGATCTGTGGGACGTGAAGCTTCAATCGTTTTTCGGATAATGCGCTCTACTGCTTGGTCAGCATCGGTGACCGGAGTGTTATCGGGCTTGGTGGAAACCACTAAATCCAAGGCCTTGAAACGATCCAGTGAAACTAAATCCGCGTTGGCGGCGGCTGCTAGGGCGAGGGCAAGGTCATCAGCAATGGTGAAGGTGGTCACCCCATCGAGCGTAGCCGAGCTGCGCGTATTTATGGCCCTAGTAGTTGCGGTGTTCGGCTGCATCACGCAGGGTTTCCATCAACATCTGCAAGGACTGAGCCCGGGCAGCATCAATGCCGCTCAAGTCGCCGGAGGCGAGAGCTTTTTCAATTTCACAACCTGGTGTATCGGCGGTGTGTGAGCAGGCTCGGGGGCAGTTCTCCACCAGCGGGAGCAACTCGGGGAAACCCTTAATAACAGAAGCTGAACTGACATGGCCCAAACCAAAGGATCGAACCCCGGGAGTGTCGATAATCCAGCCGCCTTCCGGGATTTTGAGTGCTGAACTCGAGGAGGACGTGTGCCGGCCTCGACCAGTGACTTCGTTGACATCACCCACGGCGCGATGGGCATCGGGCACAATCTCGTTGACCAGTGTTGACTTACCCACACCGGAGTGCCCCACAGCAACGCTTACGTGGCCTTGTAGCAGCTCAACAATGGCATCGCGGGCAGGGTTACTAGGGGATCTCTCCACCACCGCAATACCTAACGTATTTGCATAATCTCGCAGCCCATCGGCAGGAGCTAAATCTGTTTTTGTTATACACAAAAGCGGTGTGAGCCCGGCATCAAGTGCCGCCACGATGTAGCGATCAATCAGTCGAAGCCTGGGTTCGGGAGAAGCTGCCGCGACCACCATCAGCAACTGATCGGCATTGGCAACAATAATGCGCTCCACCGTGTCGGAATCATCTGCACTGCGTCGCAAGACCGTCGCGCGCTCATGGATTCTCACAATGCGGGCTAGGGATCCCTGGGCACCTGAATTATCGCCAACAAGGTCGACCACGTCACCAGTCACAATGGCTTGCTTGCGCAATTCCCGCGCCCTGGAGCAGGTAACCAATCGCTCAGTTTCTAAACCCTCATCGACCACACTTCGGTAGCGACCGCGATCGACGGCAATGACGAAACCGGGAACGGCTTCTAAGTGCTGTGGTCGGGTTTTCGTTCTAGGCCTCGTGCCTCGGCGATCTGCCCGAATGCGCGGCGCATACTCTTCATAGGGGTCCTCGCCATCATCATCTGTCATGGGGTCGCAGACTCCACAAGGTCTGACCACAGAGATTCAAACTCGGGCAAGGTTTTCGCTGTGCAGGCGATGTCATCGACCATGATGCCTCGCACCCCAAGACCTAGCAGAGCTCCCGAAGTTGCCATTCGGTGATCCTCATAAGCGTGCCACAGGCCACCATCGAGAGCCCGAGGGGTGATGGCAACGCCGTCAGCTGTTTCTGTGGCATCACCGCCCAGGGCATTGATATTGGCTACCAGCGCTTGTAAGCGATCCGTCTCGTGCCCTCGCAGATGGCCAATTCCTCGAAAACGACTGGGCTCAAGGGAAAGCGCGGCAAGAGCGATAAAAGTCGGTGCTAGCTCGCCCGCTTCACCCAGGTCAAGATCTACTCCCGGAATTTGGCCGCCATTTCGCCATCCGACACCGCCATCGATGGTGACCGTGTCACCCTTGATACGAACTTTCGCTCCAAAGGTTTCCAAAAGTTCGGGAACCCGGGCTCCCACCTGGGTGGTGCTATTTGGCCATCCGGTGATGCTGACCTGGCCTCCGGTGATCAGCGGTGCGGCTAAGAACGGCGCGGCATTGGATAAATCTGGTTCGATTATTACGTCTCGAGGCCCGATATGACCAGGTTCCACGCGCCACACTCCGACGCCAGGTGAGGACACAGCTACCCCCCGCTGTCTCAAAGTCTCCATCGTCATCTCGATGTGGGGGAGGGAGGGAAGGCTCTTCCCGCTGTGACGGATAGTCAGCCCTTGGGGCAACAAAGCGGCGACGAGTAAAAGTCCAGAAATAAACTGGCTCGATGCTGAAGCATCGATGGTGATGTCTCCACCCGGTGCAACGCCGCTTCCCTGAAGGCTAAAAGGCAGTGTTTTGCCCACATCAACATCCACCTCGACGCCTAATTGCGAGAGTGCATCGAGTGTGGTGGCCATCGGACGACGCCTCGCAGCGCTATCGCCATCAAAGGCAATAGTGCCGTGGCGGATCAGAGAAAGTGGGGGCACAAACCGCATGACGGTTCCCGCTAAACCACAGTCGATGGTTGCCCTCACCTCGCTACCGGCAATAAACGGGGTGATTTGGTAATCTGGCCCAAATTCACCATCGCCAGCAACGCTTGTGATGGAGGCGCCGAGTGCTTCCAAAGCTTTCACCATGAGCTCAGTGTCACGAGAATGTAGAGGCCGGCGCAGCAGTGATGGCCCGGAGGCGATGGCGGAGAGAACAAGTTCGCGGTTTGTTAAAGATTTTGAACCCGGCAACGAGAGTGCATGCTCTAGCGCATGGGCTCGCTCAGGGGCTGCCCAGGGGGGGGAATTTTTTTCACTACTCATGCGTTCACCAGAGTATCGGGTCTCGCCCGCAACCAGGAGGGTTCAGTGTTGGCATATCTTGCTCCCACTCGTTTGCGCAGTGACTCGATAGACTCAAAAACGATGGCCGACTCGCAGCACGTATCCTCTGAGGCCTCCGGAGATTTTGCCGCCCAGGCTCTTCCTTTTGCTGATCAGCTCTATGCGGCTGCAATGCGTCTAGCCAAGAATCCCGCCGATGCTGCCGATTTGGTTCAAGAGACCTACATGAAAGCATTTGCTGCTTTTGAGCAGTATGAACAGGGAACAAATCTCAAGGCGTGGCTGTATCGAATACTTACTAACACTTATATCAATCTTTATCGCAAGCGCTCTCGCGAGGGCTTCCAGTCCGCACTGGATGACTTAGAAGAGTGGCAATTGGGCGATGCCCAGTCGCTGACACAAACCGCAAGCCGGTCTGCTGAGGCTGAGGCACTGGATCGTATGCCCGATAGCGTGGTTAAAGATGCGTTGGCTGAATTAGGCGAAGAATTTCGCATGGCCGTATTTTTTGCCGATGTTGAAGGCTTTAGTTATCAAGAAATTGCGGGGATCATGGGTACACCGGTGGGCACGGTGATGAGCAGGCTTTATCGCGGCAGAAGGTTGCTGCGAGAGAAACTGGCGGATTACGCCACAACTCAGGGTTATCATACGAAGCAGGTCAAAGGGGATACCAATGGTTGATTGCGGATGCGAGAGTGCGCGAGCGAGGCTCGAGGATTACCTCCACGGGGAACTTGCGCAGCAAGATTGTTGCGACATGGAAGACCACCTCAAGGCGTGCCAGCCCTGTGGTGATGAGCATTCCATCGGCAAAACTTTGACGCTGAAGGTCAAGAGTGCTTGTTGCGAAACGGCACCCGAGGACCTCAAACGCCAGATTATGGCCTCGCTAGAGAAGCCTTAAGCCAAAGCCCGGTCCACAATCAGCTGCGCCTCGCTCTGGCTTCGCTTTGACGAGCCAGTGGCGGGCGATGCGGAGCGAGCCCTGGAAACAACGGACAAAGCAGGAAGCCCGGCGCCTTGGGTCTCGACCATCATGAACGGCCAGGCACCCTGGTTTTCTGGCTCATCTTGCACCCACACGTGTTGTGCACCGGGGTAGCGATCGGCAATCGCTTTGAGCGATTCGCCAGGGAAGGGGTAGAACTGTTCGATTCGGACTATCGCTATCGATTTCAGGCCACGTTTTTCGATTTCGGCCCGCAGGTCGTAATAGATTTTGCCGGCAACGAACAACACCTTGGTGACACCGCTGACATCCGTGATCGCGGGGTCGTCTAGGACTGCTTCAAAGCGACCGGAGGTGAAATCACTGACCCCAGAGGTTGCTCCACGAAGTCGCAACATAGCTTTTGGCGTGAACACGACTAGTGGTTTGCGTGGCCTGGCATATGCCTGGCGACGCAACAGGTGGAAGTAGGAAGCAGGTGTGGAGGGCCTGGCGATAATCATGTTGTCTTCTGCGGCGAGTTGCAAAAAGCGTTCAATGCGCGCCGAAGAGTGGTCAGGTCCTTGGCCCTCAAAACCGTGAGGTAGCAACATGACGACACTTGATCGTTGGCCCCATTTTTGCTCGGCTGAAGAAATGAACTCATCGATAATCGTCTGTGCTCCATTGACGAAGTCACCAAATTGCGCTTCCCACATGACTAAGGCGTCAGGTCGCTCTACCGAATATCCGTATTCGAAGGCGAGAGCGGCGTATTCGCTTAACAGGGAATCATAAATCCACAAGCGAGCTTGGCTTTCTGCCATGTTCATCAAGGGAAGCCATTCTTGGCCGTTGATGCGATCGTGGAGGACAGCGTGACGTTGAACAAATGTTCCTCGCCTAGCGTCTTGGCCCACTAAACGAACAGGCGTTCCCTCGACTAGGAGCGAGCCCAAAGCAAGGAGTTCGCCAAAGCTCCAATCGATTTCGCCACTTCGGGCCATTTCGCGACGCTTTTCTAGTAGCGCTTCGAGCTTGGGGTGGACGGTGAACCCGGGAGGGTAGTTGGCGTGGGCTTCTCCGATAAGGGACAAGACGGAGGAATCCACTCCGGTAGTTTCTGGTTCGCCCACGCTGTCATCTCCGCGCTGCGAAATGGGCCGTTCTACGTCTGAAATGGCCCCGGCGTCATCGGAAACTACCGTAATGGAGCCGGTGTGAACGGCGTGGGTTTCTTGGAAAGCGGATTCGAGGCGCCCCTGGAAATCACGCTGAGCTGCTTCAAATTCATCTGCCGTGATGTCGCCACGACCCATGAGGGCTTCGGTGTAGAGGGTGCGCACGCTGCGCTTGGCTTCGACCAAGTTATACATCAGCGGTTGAGTCATCGAAGGGTCATCGCCTTCATTGTGACCGCGTCGGCGGTAACAGATCAAGTCGATGACAACGTCGGCTTTGAATTTCTGGCGGTAGGCAAAAGCTACTTCTGCGACCCGGAGCACGGCTTCGGGGTCATCGCCGTTGACATGGAAAATGGGCGCCTGAATGGTTTTTGCCACATCGGAGGCATAGATCGAAGTTCTTCCATCGTGCGGGAGTGTGGTGAAACCAACCTGGTTGTTGACGATGATGTGCATCGTTCCGCCGGTCTGATAGGCACGAAGCTGGGACATCTGAAGTGTTTCTAAGACAACACCTTGACCGGCCATAGCGGCATCACCGTGGAGGATTACCGGGAGAACACCAAAGCGTCCAATTTCTTTACGGTCTTGCTTGGCTCGGACAATTCCTTCGAGAACACCGTTCACGGCTTCCAGGTGGGAAGGGTTGGCAGCTAAATACACGGGGATCTGAACACCGGTGGGGCTGGTGTAGGTGCCCTCGGTGCCGAGGTGGTACTTCACATCTCCTGAGCCTTGAACGCTCTTGATAATCTGAACACCGGAGGGGCTGGTGTAGGTGCCCTCGGTGCCGAGGTGGTACTTCACATCTCCTGAGCCTTGAACGCTCTTGATGTCGGCTGTTCCTTCGAACTCACGGAAGATTTGCCCATAAGTTTTTCCGGCGATGTTGGCTAAAACGTTGAGGCGACCGCGGTGCGCCATAGCGATGGCCACCTCATCGAGTCCGTCCTCGGTTGCCGCTTGAAGAATCTCATCCACCAGGCTGACCGTGGATTCAGCACCTTCGAGGCTAAAGCGCTTTTGGCCGACATATTTTGTCTGTAAGAAAGTTTCAAATGCTTCAGCTTGGTTCAGCTTCGAGAGGATGCGCAGTTGGGCGGCGTGATCAGGCTTCTCATAAGACTTTTCCAGTTTGTCCTGGAACCAGGCACGGATATCCGGTTCCTGGATGTGCATGTATTCGATTCCGATGGTGCGGCAGTAAGAATCCCGCAGAACACCGAGAATTTCGCGCAACAGCATGGTCCGGCGCCCGCCAAAGCCCCCGGTAACAAATTCACGATCTAGATCCCAGAAGGTGAGCCCGTGGCTTTCAATCTCGAGGTCAGGGTGTGAGCGTTGGCGATATTCCAGGGGATCGATATCGGCCATGAGGTGACCGCGAACCCGAAAAGCGTTGATGAGTTCTTGAACTCGGGAAATCTTGTTGACCGTATCCGCGTTATTGACAGCGATGTCTTCAGCCCAGTGAATGGGCATGTAGGGGATACGCAGGGAAGCAAAGATTTCTTCAAAGAAACCCTCGCCACCGATGAGTAACTCGTGGACCTTTTTGAGGAATTCACCAGAGCCTGCACCCTGAATGACTCGGTGGTCATAGGTGGAGGTTAAGGTGATGGTCTTGCCAATACCCAAATCAGCCAGTGTTCGCTTAGCGGATCCCTGGAACTCTGCCGGGTATTCCAGAGCACCGGCACCAATAATGCAGGCTCCGCCTTTCATCAGGCGCGGAACGGAGTGCTCGGTGCCAATGCCGCCGGGGTTAGTTAGGGAAACAGTGTTGCCGGCATAGTCCTCAGCGGTCAAGGCGCCTTCGCGAGCGCGGGTGACAACATCTTCATAGGCCACCAGAAAATCGCTAAAACCCATATTTTGGGTTCGTTTGATGCCTGGCACCACCAAACCTCTGGTGCCATCGGGTTTAGGCATGTCAATGGCGATACCCAGGTTGAGATTCGCGGGGTGGACGGCGACAGGCTTGCCATCGATCTCGTCGTAGTACACGTTTTGGTTGGGGAGCGCCCGGATGGCCTTGATCATGGCCCAGGCGATGAGGTGGGTGAACGAAACTTTCCCACCGCGGGCTCGGCGTAAATGGTTATTGATGACAATCCGGTTGTCGATCATCAGCTTTGCCGGCACCGTTCTTACGCTGGTGGCGGTGGGAACTTGGAGGCTGGCATCCATATTCGAGGCCAGGGCTTTTGCCATGCCACGCAGAGGGTTGACGACATCGCCAGCCTCTTCAACTGGCTCATCATCAAGCGTGATGATGGCAGTGGGGGAGGTGGGAGCCTCAGCAGGAATGGGGGCTTCTTTAGGCTTGATTGAGGTTGTTTTCGCAATAGGCGCGGTGACCGGCGAAGGGTCATCACCGAGCAAAGTGGGCGGCACTGGCGTGGCGGAAGGTGCTGCGTCAGCTGGAGGTGTCGCAGCGGAACCGGCTGCGCGCGACTCAAAGAGCGGCCACCACGTTTTCTCTACCAGGTTGGGGTCTTGTTGATAGAGGGTCCAAAGCTCATCTACGAGCCATTCGTTAGCTCCGAAAGCAACCGATTCTTCTGTTGCTGATCCAATGGTGTCGTTATCTGACACGCTTTGTCACTCACTCTCACATCGCCTAGCCTGCTGGAATAAAGCCTAGCGCGTGTGCTGTGAAGTTGCTGTCAAATCTGTACTCAACACTCCCGCACTGCTAACCTGATGGCGAAATGGATTCAACGTCGTCTGACACTTCTGAACCCAGCCATAAACCGGTGGGCGCTCACGAGGTGAGTGCCCCATGACTTCTGACCTTTTGCTCTTTGGCGTAGGGGTTCTTCTCGCCTTGGGCACCGGTGTTTTTGTGGGTAGTGAATTTGCGCTACTCAACCTCGATCGAGCTGATTTAGAGGCTCGAGCAGCGAAGGGTGAAAAAGGCTTCGGAATCACCATAAGTGCCCTCAAGCGCACCTCCACTCATCTCTCCAGTGCTCAACTGGGCATCACCCTGACCACGCTTCTCACCGGTTACACGATGGAACCCGCGTTGAGCTCGATGCTCGCTGGGCCGCTTGCCGCGGCAGGGGTGCCCGAAGATTTTCTTCGACCGGTTGGTGGTGTGCTGGGCATCGTATTGGCGACGATTATTTCGATGATTTTTGGTGAATTAGTCCCCAAGAACTATGCGCTTGCTGTTCCCCGAAACACAGCGCGGGTGCTGTTGCCACTGCAAGTCGCTTTCACGTGGACTTTCAAACCTTTTATTAGCGTATTAAATGGCAGCGCCAATCGAATCCTCAGAGCCATGGGAATCGAGCCAAAAGAGGAACTTTCTGCTGCGCGAACCGCAGATGAGTTAGCCAGCTTGGTTCAACGCTCTGCTTTGCAGGGCCTCCTCGAAGGCGACACCGCCACCCTGCTCTCGCGCACCATCGAGTTCTCGGGGCGAAACGCGCTTGATGTGATGACACCTCGAACTAAAGTTGAGAGCGTCCATCGCGGTGCTACTGCCGGTGATGTGATTGCGTTGGCTAGAAAGACCGGCTATTCCCGCTTTCCCGTCATTGATGAATCCATGGATGACGTGAAAGGTGTAGTTCACGTTAAACAGGCCATTGCTGTGCCACCGGACAAGCGAGACGAGGTGCCGGTGTCCGCTTTGCAGTCGGACGTCATCCGGGTCCCAGAAACCATGGCGCTCAATGTGTTGCTCACCGAACTTCGTGGCCGCGGATATCAGGTGGCTATTGTCTTGGACGAATACGGCGGAACCTCGGGCATCGCCACTTTGGAAGATTTAGTGGAAGAACTTATTGGTGAAGTTGCCGATGAACACGATCGAGCATCACTTGATGTGGTGCGCGCCAGGGACTGGTTTACCTTCCCGGCCCACTTGCGCCCTGATGAACTTTTTGAGCGCACGGGAGTAGAGGTGCCAGAGGATGGCCACTTTGAAACTATTGCTGGTTTCATTCTGGAACAGC
>LIAY01000043.1 GCA_001438965.1 Microbacteriaceae bacterium BACL25 MAG-120322-bin65
CGCACTTGATGGGCTACTCGGGGGGCTCTACCCAGAGCAAGAAAAAAGGGTTCGGTTTCAGGCCATTTCGTCGCTTCCAGGCGTTGAAACTTTTCAACTCGACTTAAGGACCGATGACCTCGGTCAACTTCCCGCGGATATCACCCATGTCATCAACGAAGCGGCAATGCCTGGCTTGGGTTTGAGTTGGTCAAATTTTGAACTTATTCCAGTTGCAACTTGTCGGCGACCGCCCGACTGTTAGAGGTTTCACCAGGGTGGGATATAGAGCGTTTCGTGCAAATTTCCACCTCTTCGGTTTACGGAACGACGGCTGTGGGCGACGAGTCTCTCGAAACTGCGCCCGTTTCCCCCTATGGTGCAACAAAATTGGCGGCGGAACATCTCGCACTGGCCCACTGGCGGGATTCGGGAATCCCGGTGACCATACTCCGCTACTTCTCGGTTTATGGGCCAGGCCAGCGGCCCGATATGGCATATCGAAAATTTATTTCCCGAGCTCTTGCTGGGGAATCTATCGACCTGTACGGTTCTGGAGAACAATCTCGCTCGAACACCTATATAGATGACTGCGTCGCGGTTACCATCTCGGCGATGCATAATTCTCAACCAGGCGAAATTTACAACATTGCAGGCGGCACGGAGCGATCGCTCAATGAGGCATTGGCCATTATTGAAAACCACACTGGGCGCAAAATTAACATCAACGAGCTCCCCCAGGCCCGGGGCGACCAACAGAGAACTTTTGGCGATAGCACGAAGGCACGAAAGGCTCTAGGTTTTGAGCATTCGGTGACCTTGGAAGAAGGACTGGGCCGCCAGATTGAATGGCAGCGAAGCAACGGTTTGTTTTGAGTACGCAGAAGCAGATGGCAACGTCAGGAGAGGCACCCGAGCTCCACAGGGTGGTCTGCGCCATCGACTCCAACATGGTCTTTCCCCTAGCCGTCTTGGTCTCGTCTATGTGCAAGAGCGGAACTAAACCATTCCGGCTGACGGTTGGTTACCTTGATGGGACTCTGCCCGAGGCAGCCCGGGAATACTTGGCTAGAATTTTTTCCCATCTTGGGATTGCTGCCGATTTCTTGAATTTAGACAACGACGCACGTTTCATAACTCAAGGCCATATTTCGCCAACAACGTTCGCAAAGTTTCTGTTGGGCGATGCCATTAGCGATGAACACCTCTGGCTCGATGCGGACACCGTCGCGTTGCCTGGGTGGGATGGCATCTTCGACGAGATAGCTACAGCCAGCTCCGCAGAAGGTCTCGTTGTGGCTCTGCGGGGCAGCGATGCGTCTGCCTCAGCCAGTGCAAACCCTTCAGATTTGCCCTTTAACGCTGGTGTTTTAGGTTGGCCACAAGGAAAAAGGAGAGACTGGCAGGCTCCACTTGCATCTCTTGCGGTTGTTGACACACAAGAGCAATATCTCTTTAACCTTCTCTACTCACAAACCGCGAAGTGGGTTTCGGAAAACTTCAACACTCTTACTTACCGCTTGAACAAACTCAACCGATTAGATCTTCCTTTTATCGTGCACTACGCAGGACCTCACAAACCCTGGCATCTAGTGCCGAGCCTCAGACATCGCTGCCTCCTACACGACTGTCCGTGGGTGGCTTGGTTTGAGGCCGAAGCCGCATTCTTGATTTCCCTTTCCGATACTGAGCTTCTGACCCCAACCCGGCGCTACCGGGTGGGTGCTGTAAGTTCTGGACGGCTCCAATGGGGGCGGGAGAGTTCTGGGTATCGGCTCCTTCGCCTATTACAGTGGCTAGGTCCACTGGCTAAGCCACTAGTTGGATTACTGTCTTTGGGGAGGCGGTGGATTCCTCGGGGAACCCATCCGCTTCACTAGCGTTAATAAGGAGCGAGTGACGTGAACCTGAAAAAAAAGGCCGCTGGAGCCGATGAGCACATTGTTGCTGTGGCCCTCGACGACGTGATGGTCTACGGGTTCTTTGTCCTCGTTCACTCCCTGGCAAAAAATGCACACGCGCCCTTTCGCCTTCTAGTCGGCCACTTCACTTCAAGGCTCTCAGAGGCAAACCAGAAGCTCATTGTTGCTTTTCTTCACGAATTGGGAATTGAAAATGAGATGTTAGAGCTAACCCCGCATCCACTATTTACCGAACGCCGCCATCTGACTATCACCACCTTTTCCAAGTTCGTAATCTCGGATCAAATAGCCGCGCCACACCTGTGGCTTGATCTTGACACCGTCGCTCGAGAGGGTTGGGAGGACATTTTTACGCCACTCTTTGCCGCCACTGACTCCACCTCACTCGTCGTTGCCGAGAAGCTCGAAAGCCCCCATACAAGGTTCGATGGTTTCAATGCCGGCGTTCTTGGCTGGACACGAGCTAAAAGGGCCGACTGGGTTCCAGCACTTGCCTCACTCCCAGAGAAAAGATTTAGTTCCGAGCAATACCTTTTCAACACCCTTTACAGCGCTGCGTTTGAGAAAGTAGACGTTCGATTCAATTTCCTTTCAAGCTGGCATGAACAACGTCCGCAACTCGAACGCGCCAGCATTATTCACTTTTCCGGCCCGATCAAACCTTGGCACCTGCTCCGCAGACACACTAAAGCTTGGGAGAGAATTAACCCGAGCTGGGCAGCCTGGTTTGCGGCCGAAAAGACAATGCTCGATGGCAGCCAGAGCGCGATGCTCGCTAAGCCCATTCAACATCTTGCGCGCCAGGCGCTTTTTAGCGGTCGGCTGCACACCGGTAAGGGAGCTCTGGCTGGCTGGTTCATGCGAATGCTGGTGGTTCTGGGTCCTTTCGGCGACCCATTGGTCTGGATGTTGCAGAGGAGGTCACAGCAATGAAAACCGCCCACGTGGTCCACTACATCGGTGCCACCAGTAAGAGTCGCTCAGTGGTCGCTTCGCTCGTCGCGGACCTTATCGAAGAGCGATTCACAGTAACCATTATTGATATCAGTTCCTTGAGTACGGTCAATCAGGATTTCCCGCCAGCATGGCTCGCTCGCGTTCTGGGCCATCATGTTTATCCTCAGGCTTTCGAAACAGAACTGGCCAGATTAGGGGCTTCTTTGCGTCCACTTAACGGCCCATCGGATGTGGGCGAGGTTAAGGCTGAGCACGAAAATTCCCTCAGGCAAGCTCTGAGATCGGAGCTACTCACCTACTTCAGAAACAGCTCCATCCCCGCTGGTCGCGAAGCCATCAAACTCGAGCAAAAACTTTCCCAGAGCATGACTGCCGTTTATCACGCTCTAAACACACTGTGGAAGGAAGATTTGCCTGATCTGGTCCTCATTCCCAATGGTCGAACCTCCCGGCAAAAAGCGGCGCGAGTGGTCGCAGAAACTCATGGGATAGAGCTTCAGCTTTACGAAAACGGGCGGGCCACAAAAAATGGTTACTACCGCGGAACCACCCAACCTCACGATCGTCTCGCCTCGCAAGCCGAGGTCGAAGCGGTAACAAAGGGGCTTAGCAAGGCAACGAACAAGGAACTTGCCCAAACCTGGCTCGCTGATCGAATGTCTCTGGGAACCGGAACAAATGAGTTCTCTCACTCATGGAATAACGCTCTCAGCCGTGGACCCCAAGACGGGCCCAAGACTGCCGTGTTTTTTTCCTCGTCCTTCGACGAATTCTTGGCCTATGGCCCCATGTGGAATATCGACAACTGGAGTCACCAATTCGAAGCATTCGATTTGATGATGACCATTCTGGAGAGACAGGGCTACCAGCTAATTCTCCGCCTGCACCCGAATCTCATTTCCAAAAGCCGGAAATACTTTCATAACGAGGTCAAAGAAATTCTCACGCTACAAACGAAACACAACAGCCTAACTATTCATTGGCATAATTCGCCCGTGAACTCCTACGACCTCGTTGGCCAAGCAGACTTAGTCATTGTTGAACGCTCCACAATTGGCTTGGAAGCCAGCCTGATGGGAAAGCCCGTTTGGGCCACACAGGCCAGCCAATGGGACCAAATAGCTGATATTAGGCAGGTACTAAGCCCGGAGGACATTACCGATGAGATCATGGTGCCATGGAAAACATCACCTCTTGGCGCAGAGAAGTTCGTAAGCTACTGGGTGATTCAAGAGCACGCACTTCGCTACGACTGGTCGTCCTGGTCCAGCTGGAACCCAGAAAAAGCGCCTCTCAAGATGAAAATCGCATTGCTGGCAGTCAAAAATTCCTGGGGACACCGACGCCGATTGATGGCGATCGAGTGGGCCAAGTGGCGAAACAGGCGATTTATGCCACCGCCTAGCGCCCAACAAAGCCAGTAGGGTAATTCTCGTGAGCAAGGAAAAGCAAGAGCACTTATCGATATCCACTTCGGACCGTATTGCCGAGCTCAAGGTTCGCTACCACGAAGCCGTCACCGCCAGTGGCGAGGCGGCTAAAGAAAAACAACACGCCAAGGGCAAGCTCACTGCCAGAGAACGAATCAACGAGTTGTTGGACCAAGGTTCCTTTGTTGAGCTCGATGAATACGTCCGACACCGCTCACAAGCTTTCGGTATGGACGCCAAGCGTCCTTACGGAGACGCCGTCGTTACCGGCCTCGGCACCATTCACGGTCGCCAAGTCGCAGTTTTCAGTCAGGACTTCACTGTATTTGGCGGCTCGCTCGGTGAGGTAGCGGGAGACAAAATCATCAAGGTCATGGATTTTGCACTCTCCACCAAGGTCCCCATTATCGGCATCTTAGATTCGGGCGGGGCTCGCATCCAAGAAGGTGTGATTGCGCTGGGGAAATATGGTGAGATTTTCAAACGCAATACTCAGGCTTCTGGGGTTATTCCGCAGATTTCCATTGTTTGTGGCCCAGCCGCTGGCGGTGCCGTATATTCACCAGCCCTGACTGACTTTGTCATCATGGTCGATAAGACAAGTCAAATGTTTGTTACGGGGCCCGATGTGATTAAGGCTGTAACTGGCGAAGACGTAGGCATGGAGGAACTCGGTGGAGCACTGACCCATAACAAAACCTCTGGCGTTTCCCATTATCTAGCGAGTGACGAGCACGACGCCTTTGATTATGCGCGCGTTCTTCTCTCGTATTTGCCTGATAACTGTGACAGCCCTTCGCCGGTTTATGCTGCCGAATCAGACATGGAAATTACCGATCGAGATCGTAGGCTCAACGGGGTAATACCAGATAGCACCTCGGTTCCTTACGACGTGACCAGCATCATCGACGGAATCGTTGACAAGGGTTCTTTCCTGGAAGTGCAGCCACTTTTCGCCCCCAACATTGTGATCGGTTTTGGCCGGGTCGATGGGCAATCTATCGGGATTGTCGCTAATCAGCCCAGCCAAATGGCAGGCACACTGAACATTGACGCAGGGGAAAAAGCTGCCCGCTTTGTCCGGTTCTGCGACGCCTTTGGAATTCCGATCATCACTCTGGTCGATGTCCCAGGCTACCTGCCAGGTACGGACCAAGAATGGACCGGCGTCATCAGACGCGGCGCCAAGTTGCTCTACGCCTACGCCGAAGCCAGCGTGCCGCTGATTACCGTTATTACTCGCAAGGCCTATGGAGGCGCCTACATCGTGATGGGTTCCAAACAGCTCGGGGCCGATCTCAACTTCGCTTGGCCAACTGCAGAAATTGCTGTTATGGGTGGTCAAGGTGCTGTCAATATTTTGTACCGAGGTGACTTAAAGAAGGCGGAAGAAGCAGGCGAGGACATGGATGAGCTGCGCGCGCGCTTAGCCAGTGAATATACGTACAACGTAGCCAGTCCTTTTCTCGCAGCAGAACGCGGTGAGTTAGACAGCGTTATTGAACCTGCTGCGACAAGAACGGCGATTGTTAAGGGTTTGCGGGCCCTCAAAAACAAGGCTCCCCGGACGCAACAGGGCAAGCACGGAAACATCCCCCTATAGGTTCCCTCCACCTCAGGGCCCAACCCTTCGTCGCAAACCTACGATGGCGGTGCGACGATAACGTCTAAACTCGTTGTGTGGAAGCCATATCAAAGTTACTCATTGCAAACCGTGGTGAAATTGCTGTGCGAATTCTCCGAGCCGCACAAGACGCCGGAATTAACACAGTCGCCGTCTATGCCGACCAAGACCGTAATGCGCGCTTTGTCCGACTGGCCCACGAGGCGTATGCACTAAACGGCAATACCTCTGCGGAGACCTATTTGGTTCCGGAAAAAATCCTCTCGATTGCTAAGCGTTCGGGCGCAAACGCAATCCACCCAGGTTATGGTTTTCTCTCCGAGAACGCTGATTTCGCGCAAATGGTCATCGATGCCGGCCTCATTTGGGTTGGCCCTCCGCCCGAAGCTATCCGCGGGCTTGGAGACAAAGTGTCCGCGCGCCGGATAGCCAAAAAGGTAAAGGCCCCCTTGGCGCCTGGAACCACGGATCCCGTCTCACACGCAGACGAAATTATTGAATTTGCTAAAAAGCACGGGCTCCCAGTCGCTATTAAGGCTGCCCACGGCGGTGGCGGACGTGGACTCAAGGTTGCTTACACAATGGAAGAAATTCCTGAGCAGTTCGATTCGGCCACGCGTGAAGCAGTCGCTGCCTTCGGTCGCGGAGAGTGCTTTGTCGAAAAGTACCTCGAGCAACCACGCCACGTGGAAACGCAATGCTTGGCTGATGCCACCGGAAAAGTTGTCGTGGTCTCCACCAGGGATTGCTCCTTGCAACGACGCCACCAAAAGCTCGTTGAAGAAGCCCCAGCGCCTTTTCTGACCCCCGAGCAGGAGAAGGTTCTCTACGACTCATCAAAGGCGCTGCTAAAAGAAGCCGGCTACATCGGTGCCGGGACATGCGAATTCTTGATCGGCAAAGACGGCACCATCTCTTTCCTGGAAGTCAATACAAGGCTTCAAGTTGAGCACCCCGTCTCGGAAGAAATCACGGGCATTGACCTGGTTCGCGAACAGTTCCGTATCGCAGAAGGTGGAACCCTCGACTACGACGACCCGCCCATTCACGGGCACTCCATTGAATTTCGTATCAATGGCGAAGACCCTGGTCGCGGTTTTATGCCTACACCTGGGCCCATCCATACGGTTCGGTTCCCCGGCGGACCAGGCGTTCGGGTTGATTCAGGAATCACCACCGGTGACGTGGTCACGGGTGCTTTCGACTCGTTGTTAGCCAAACTGATTGTCACCGGAGCGACGCGGCAAGACGCGTTGGAAAAAGCTCGTCGGGCACTCTCTGAGTTCGAGATCACGGGCTTACCCACGGTAATTCCGTTCCACCGAGCAATTGTGGAGGACCCAGCTTTCACAGCGTCGAAGGGCAAAGATTTCCTCGTTCACACGAGATGGATCGAAACAGAGTTCGCGACTGAGATTGAGCCGTGGGATGGGGCCGTCGAAGAGGGCTTCGACGCGCAAGACCTATACCGAACTGTGGTGGTCGAAGTTGAAGGCCGTCGCCTGAAAGTCGGGGTCCCAGCCGGAATTTTTGCCGCTGGTCAGAATGCCAGCTTAGGCAAGGCGCCCAGGCGATTAGCTACCAGCGTTCTTAGCGGGGCAGGCACAGGGGGAACCCTAGTTTCTCCCATGCAAGCAACAGTGGTCAAAGTAATGGTCAAGGTGGGCTCCGCAGTGATTGCAGGCGACATCATTTGCGTGTTAGAGGCGATGAAAATGGAGCAACCCATCGTCGCTCCCAAAGATGGCACTGTTGAGACCGTGGGGATTCAGGTCGGTGATTCCATCTCTGGCGGTCACCTACTCGCAGTCATCGCTTAGGGCTTCAGGTCCTCGTTTCACCTAGGTAGTCTTGGGAGATGACTGAGACTGATGGAAACCCTTTTGAACTAGCAAAACAAGCTGCTGAAGTAATTGCAAAGCGATCTGGGATAAAAACCCACGACATCGCTTTGACGCTCGGTAGCGGCTGGGGAAAAGCCGCGGAACTCCTAGGAGAAACGGTCTCAGAAATACCAGCGGACGAGGTCCCTGGTTTCTTTAGCTCGGGCATTCCCGGACACTCTGGTTTAATTCGCTCTATCTCGCTATCGCAGGGCAAGCACGCACTTGTGGTCGGCGCACGGACCCACTTTTATGAAGACAAAGGCGTACGAGCGGTTGCACACTCTGTAAGGACCGCTGCCGCGACCGGCGCAACCATCATGGTGCTCACCAATGGAGCTGGGGGAATCAAGGAACAGTGGAAACCGGGGACCCCGGTGCTGATTTCTGACCACATCAATCTCACAGCAAGCTCCCCCCTAGAAGGGGCAACCTTTATCGACCTAACCGATCTTTATTCCGCACGGTTACGTGAGATCGCGCGATCTGTCGATTCCGGCCTGGATGAAGGTGTCTACGTTCAATTCCGTGGGCCTCACTATGAAACACCAGCTGAAGTTCAGATGGCTAAGACCATGGGTGGCCACATTGTCGGAATGTCCACCGCACTGGAGGCGATCGCCGCCCGTGAAGCAGGAATGGAAATCTTAGGCCTGTCCTTGATCACTAATCTTGCTGCCGGTATTTCGCCTAACCCCTTGAGTCATAAGGAAGTTATTGAGGCTGGACAATCAGCAGAGCCTGTTATTAGCAAACTATTAGCGGAAATTGTGGCAAAACTATGAGCTCCGCCAACGACGACTTAAGCAAGCAGGTGGAGTCCTGGATCACTCAAGATCCGGATATGAAGACGCGCGATCAGCTGATGGAGTTGCTCACGGCACACCAGTCAGGCGAGAGTGAATCAAGCGCCGAACTTTCAAACTTGTTTAGCGGCCGCTTGGCTTTTGGGACTGCGGGAATCAGAGGCCCCATCCGTCCAGGCCCAAGCGGAATGAATCGTGTCGTCATCGGGCAGACAACCGCAGGTCTCGCGCGCTACCTTCTTCAAAACCGCGATCCATCAGCATCGCATCGGTTATTAGTTGTCGTTGGTTGCGATGCGCGAACCAATTCTGACGTGTTCGCAAGCGACACCGCATCGATTCTTTCAGGACATGGGATCGATGTGATCCAGTTGCCCGATGCGTTACCGACCCCCGTCTTAGCTTTTGCGGTGCGTCACTTTGGGGCTGACGCCGGAGTAATGGTGACCGCTAGTCACAATCCACCAGAAGATAACGGATACAAGGTATATCTCGGTGGAGTGGACGAGGGCTCTCAAATCATCCCCCCAGTCGACGCTGAGATCGAAGCCCACATTCTCGATGTCGCCAGTGCGCTGCC
>LIAY01000044.1 GCA_001438965.1 Microbacteriaceae bacterium BACL25 MAG-120322-bin65
CCGGTTTGATCAAGGCCAATATTCCCTCCCGGATGGCCTTTGCAGTTTCCAGCATGACGGACTCACGAGTCATCTTGGACCAGCCAGGGGCTGAAAAACTTATTGGCCAGGGTGATGCGCTTTTCTTGCCTCAGGGAGCCGCCAAGCCTCACCGCGTGCAGAGTGCATGGGTCTCAGAAGCTGAAGTGGCAGCCGTGGTAGCACACGTCACCAGACAAGCCAATCCCGAATATCGCACCGATGTGGCCGAAGTCGCCTCGGGCGGGCGCGTGATCGACGCCGATATTGGCGATGACTTAGATGTCTTGCTCCAAGCAGCAGAACTGGTTGTGGGAACTCAGTTTGGCTCAACCTCCATGTTGCAAAGAAAACTTCGGGTGGGTTTCGCTAAGGCCGGCCGACTGATGGACCTACTGGAATCACGCCAGATTGTCGGCCCGTCAGAAGGCTCCAAGGCTCGCGAGGTTCTTGTCACCTCTGACCGACTTGCCTTTGTATTGGCAACCTTGCGCGGGGAAACACCTGCTCTAGGTCCGGCACCAACTCCCGCTGCGATGGTTCCCTTAGATGATCAGCTCACTCAGGAAATCCCGCGCGGGATGGAGCCTGCACCCAAGCCCGCAGTGGATCATTCTGTGCATGCTTCCGAAGACCCAATTGATCAGATGACGCAGGGGTATCCTGAAGTCTCGAGCGAGGGTGACGAAGACGCATGGAGTCTCACCGGTAGGGAGTAGGACATGGTGTCAAAAAATTCTCGTAGCTCCTCTGTGGCCGAGTCGAGCTCGACACCCGCTAGTGGATTTAGGGGCCGCGTGATTTCCGCTGGCGATACTCAAGTGAGCAATGCAAATATTGCCAATATCATCACGGCTATCAGGATTTTAGTAGCCCCAGTGTTCCTCTGGATGGTCTTCATCGATGGTGGTGAGGATGGCGTGTGGCGGTGGGTTGCGGCCTTGTTGTTCATCGCAGCTATTGCTACTGATGGCATTGATGGGGCCCTTGCTCGTCAACGCAACCTTGTGACCACCTCGGGGATACTGCTCGATCCGATCGCAGACAAAGTGTTGATCGGTGGAGCACTGGTGGCTTTGGCTCTGGTGTCAGATTTGCCCTGGTGGGTTGTCGTGGTGATTATGACCCGAGAGATTGGCATCACCCTTCTGAGATTCTTTGTATTGGCTAATCGGGTGATCCCCGCATCGCGAGGTGGGAAGCTCAAGACGATTCTTCAGGCCATTACGGTCTCTTCCTGGCTGGTTCCCACCTGGGTTTTGCTAGGCGACTGGGTGGGCGTGCTCAACTGGGTACTAATGGGTCTGGTTATTGTTATCACCCTTGTCACCGGTGTTGATTATCTGGTGAAGGCTTTTAGGGCTCCAGAATCCACACCATGAGTGATGAAGCTTTAGCTGTGGTCACCCGAGCGAGGGACCTGGGTGTGACTTTCGCGATTGCGGAATCTCTGACTGGGGGAGCGGTTTCCTCCGATGTGGTCTCTATCCCTGGCGCCTCAGCAGTTTTTCGCGGTGGCATTGTGGCCTACGACCCGATGGCGAAACATGATCTCCTCGAAGTAGATGCTGCCCTCTTGGCTTCCACCGGTAGCGTGAGTGGCGAAGTTGCGACCCAAATGGCCGAGGGTGTAGCACGTCGCCTCCGGGCCGATTTTGGGGTGGCAACTACGGGGGTTGCTGGTCCGGATCCGGACCCCGTATCCGGGGCCAAGCCAGGAACGGTGTTTATCGCTGTTTCAGGAACGAGTTTGGGCACATTGGTGCGCGAGCTGTCGCTCGATGGAGATAGGGCTGACATCAGATCCAGGGCTACTCGAGCGGCCTTGCAGGCCCTCGGTGATGCACTGTCGATGCGGGATTAGCTAGATTTCTATCATCCCGGGAATAAAATAGGGGATGTCCTCGTTACATTCAGCAACACCACAGGAAATTCCCTGCTGTCATAGGGGGAGTTGTGGATAAGGTAATAATCTCAAGTAAATACATCATAGAAATTTGAGGAGGTGCCCCATGGTTTTAATGAGACATGAAATTGGCGATGTTCTTCGTGACTTCCGCCAGCAACAGGGTGCCACGTTGCGCCAGATCTCTTCGCGGGCAAATGTTGCGTTGGGTTATCTGAGCGAAGTTGAGCGAGGGCAGAAAGAAGCCTCCAGCGAGATCCTTGCTTCGATTGCTGAGGCATTAGATATGCCGCTGTCAGAAATTTTGCACGAAGTGGGCGACCGACTCTCGGTATTCGAAGACATTGTTCCCCGCAGTACCGTTCCTGACACGTTGCCCGATGAGCTGGTAGCACAGTTCGATTCGGACATGGCTGTTCGCTAAGTTCTTTGTGTGACTCGTAGCGAATTCTTTATCGCCGTTGGCGACGAGTTTGGCGCGGTCCAAGGCAGGTCTCTCCTGCGCGATTTGGTAATTCAGAAGTTGGGCAACCGCAGTGCTGATCAGGCGCTTGCCGATGGTGTGGCGCCGCGTGAAGTGTGGTTCGCGCTCTGTGGCGCCATGGACGTCCCTGAACACCGTTGGCACGGTGCGGGGTTACCTCGGAAGACCGCCGACACGCCCTGACAATCATTCGAATATTCGTTCGAATAGCGCTATTCTCGTCCACAGTGATGAGGAATAAGGATCTTTTCCACAGTGGCACCACAATCCTTCGGGGTTGTCGTCGGTGCCACCTAGGCTCAGCTCCGCTACCCGCATCCACCGCCTTGTCGAGAGACTCCAGGCCTTAAGGGGCGTGGTGGAGGACGACAGCCGATAGGCAGCCGAAGAACAAACGAATGAGGAGACTGCAATGAGTACATCAACAGATCGAGAAAAGGCCCTAGAAGCGGCCTTGGCTCAAATTGACCGTCAGTTCGGAAAAGGCTCTGTCATGCGCCTAGGTTCCGATGAGCGCGCACCCGTTGCGGTTATCCCCACAGGATCTATCGCCTTGGATGTTGCTCTGGGCATAGGTGGTCTGCCCCGAGGCCGCATTATTGAAATCTATGGTCCTGAGTCTTCGGGTAAAACGACGTTGACCCTGCACGCGATTGCGAACGCACAAGCTGCTGGTGGAATCGCAGCCTTCATTGATGCTGAACACGCGCTAGACCCGGAGTATGCCAAGGCGCTCGGTGTCGACATTGACCAACTCTTGGTGTCACAGCCTGACACTGGCGAGCAGGCGCTGGAAATTGCTGACATGTTGGTTCGTTCCGGCTCGGTTGACCTTGTGGTCATTGACTCGGTGGCGGCCCTTGTTCCTCGCGCTGAAATCGAAGGCGACATGGGCGATACCCACGTTGGCTTGCAAGCTCGACTGATGTCGCAGGCGCTCCGCAAGCTCACTGGTGGACTGAGTCAAACCGGCACCACGATGATCTTCATCAACCAGCTTCGCGAGAAAATCGGCGTGTTCTTTGGTAGCCCAGAGACCACCTCGGGCGGTAAAGCGCTCAAGTTCTACGCCTCGGTGCGACTCGACATTCGCCGTATTGAAACCTTGAAAGAGGGAACCGATGCTGTGGGTAACCGCACCCGCGTGAAGGTTGTCAAGAACAAGATGGCCCCGCCTTTCAAGCAAGCGGAATTCGACATTCTCTATGGAACGGGAATTTCGCGCGAAGGCAGCTTGATTGACTTCGGTGTCGAACAGGAGATCGTCAAGAAATCCGGTGCTTGGTATACCTACGAAGGTGACCAGCTGGGCCAAGGTAAAGAAAATGCCCGCAAGTACCTGCTCCAATTCCCCGACACTGCTGACGAAATCGAGCGCAAGATTCTTACGACGCTGGGAGTGGGCAAGCTAGCCGCTGTCCCGGTCGTGGAGGCCGCTATCGCCGAGGTCGCTATGGCAGAGGCTCCACCCGTGGAATCACTGGAAGAAAAAATCAACGAGCGAAAAGCAGTAGGCGCCTAGCCCATGCGGCCAGCCTCTGCTGATGGGGAACGCGATGCAGAAATCATCGCGTTCCCCACGCGCTCGAACCTAGTTGAGCCGACCCTGCCAACAGTCGACAAGGAAGCGGTAGTCATCGCTCTTCGTGAAACCCTCAATGAGGTCGCGACTCTCACTAAGTCTCCAGAAACCTCGGAGGTCGCAGAGGTTCCCACCCAGCCTAAAGCGCTGCGCAAGGCACACAATGTTTCCTTGCACGCTCTGGCAGCTAGGGGTCAGTCTCTTGGTGAAATTGAGAAGCGGTTGCGCTACAAGGAGTTATCAAACGAGGTCATTGCGGTTGAAATTGCACGTTTGAGCGAGGCTGGTCTGATCGATGATGAGGCTCTGGCGGCAGATTTGGTTGAGCGCTGGGGTGTGCGTCAGGGGTTGGGTCGCCAGGCGATTGCCTCCAAGTTGCGCCAGCGCAGTATCGCTCCTGAAATCATTGAAGCGGCGCTGTCGGTGGTAAGCAATCAAGACGAGTCAGATCGCTTAGAAGAGGTCGCAGCAGATCGGGCACGAAAGCTCTCTGGTTTGGCGCCTGCGGTCGCGAGGCGCCGCCTAGAAGCATTTCTTGCTCGTAAGGGCTATCGAGGCTCGCACGTGCGAGAGGTCATTGATCGCGTCTTAGCGTGAGCTTTTGTGCACGATGGTTGATAAGTCACTAAACCCCTGTTGGGGGTCGCCCATTTGGTTAGTGGCGATAAACCCGATGGTGAGAGTGTCGGGATTGATTCCGGCACTAGCACCGCTGTGGCTTGCCAGGCCCATCAAATGGGGCCGGCCTGCGCTGCTGGGTTGGATGGTCACCCCTAAACCAGATTCGAGGCCGCGGCCAACAGAGATAGATTTATTGGGCAGTTTGGCGCACCACGATTGGTCGAAAAACTGGCCGCGCCAAAACGCGTGGAGAAACTTCACGGTGTCGTGGGCATCGGAAACAATCCCGCCATCCGCTCCAGAGCTTGCCAACGCTTGAGGAGCTCGCAGCACTGTGCCGGACTGGTAAAGCGGAGCGAGCGAGAAATAACGCTCGAAACTATAGGCACCAAACACGTAAGTATTTTTCAGACCCAGAGAACCGACCACCCGCAGGTTGATGAGGGCTTCAAAACTCATTCCGGTGGTCTCTTTGAGCACTGCTTCCAGGAGCAGATAGTTAGTTGCTGAATATTGGGTCTTGTTTTTACTGCCAGGGACAAACCTGCCTGGATAATGCTTGGCGATCTCTAGCGCCTGATGAAGGTTCCATCCCCGGTCTGACGTGGTGATCTGGGACAGAAGAGTGCGGGACTTCTCCCCAGGTGGAGTGAAGTAGTCGGTTATTCCCGAGCGATGCGACAGTAAGTGGGCGATCGTGATGGTGTTGCTGTGGTCTTTTTTGCCCATCACGCACAAGCCCGAAACGAGGTCATCGGGCAGCATGTCAACGATGGCGGTGTCTAAAGACAGCGCACCGCGGTCAATGTCTCTCAACACCATTGCGAGCGTCAAAAGACGGGTTAGTCCGCCGAGTGCGAGAGGCAGCGAGGTGTCACCCCAGTCGAGAAGAGTTTCTCCCTCGCCATTGACTACTAAGGCGCGAGGTTTGTGGACTCCGTGGCGGGCGCTGATTTTCGCAAGACTTTTTTGCACCCAGCGAGAAGGTGAAGTCGCAGCAATAGACACGTTTCCCCCAGCACATTCGTCGTTATTTTGATGAATAGTTTAGGCGGGCTTTGCCCCAAAAGCGCTTTCGATGTAATCCTCATCACTCAACTTCTACAATGGGGGAATGAGCATGACCAGCGAAGGCGAAACCAGGCTCGAAGTTGCCTCCATGATTGCCGCTTTGGACACTACCCACGGGCGCAGCTATGAAGTGCGCACATTTGGCTGTCAGATGAACGTGCACGACTCTGAGCGCATGTCCGGCTCTCTTGAAGCTGCAGGGTATGTAAAGACGCAAGCTGGGGAAGTAGCCGATGTTGTGGTGATTAACACCTGTGCTGTTCGTGAAAATGCGGACAACCGCTTGTATGGGAACTTGGGCCAGTTGGCGTCGATCAAACGAACGCGACCGGGGATGCAGATAGCTGTTGGCGGTTGTTTGGCACAAAAAGACAAGTCGACCATCATCGCTAAAGCGCCGTGGGTGGATGTGGTTTTTGGCACACACAACATGGGTTCCCTTCCGGCTCTTCTCGAGCGTTCTCGACATAATGGCGAAGCAGAAGTGGAAATCCTTGAAGCACTCGAGACTTTTCCTTCCACCTTGCCCACTAAGCGTGATTCCAGTTATGCCGGGTGGGTATCGATCTCAGTGGGATGCAACAACACCTGCACTTTTTGTATTGTGCCAAGCCTGCGAGGTAAGGAAAAGGACCGGCGCCCCGGTGAAGTTCTTGCCGAAATAGAGGCTCTGGTCGCTGATGGAGCGTTAGAAGTTACGTTGCTTGGCCAAAACGTTAACACCTACGGGGTTGAGTTTGGTGACAATTTGGCCTTTGGGAAACTACTGCGGGCCGCGGGCAACATTTCTGGTTTGGAGCGCATTCGCTTCACCTCGCCACACCCAGCCGCTTTCACCGATGACGTCATTGACGCTATGGCTGAGACACCCCAGGTGATGCCCCAGCTTCATATGCCCCTGCAGTCAGGCTCAGACAGTGTTCTCAAAGCCATGAAGCGCAGTTACCGATCGAAAAAGTACCTCGGCATTATTGATCGAGTCCGGGAGAAAATTCCCAACGCCGCCATCACCACTGACATCATCGTGGGTTTCCCTGGCGAGACGGACCAAGACTTTGAGGACACCCTGGCTGTGGTGTCTAAGGCACGCTTTGCCATGGCGTACACCTTCCAGTACTCCATTCGTCCAGGGACGCCCGCTGCGACCATGCCGGACCAGGTGCCAAAGGATGTGGTGTCGGAGCGCTTTGTCCGCTTGATGGAGCTACAGGACCAGATCTCCTGGGAAGAAAACCAGGCTCAAGTGGGCTCCGAGGTTAACGTGCTTGTTGCCACCAATGAGGGCAGAAAAGATGAGCAGAGTCATCGGCTCTCCGGACGCGCCGAAGATGGACGCCTCGTCCACTTCTTGTTGCCAGAAAATGTAACGCCGCCGCGACCTGGTGACGTGGTCTCGACCACGGTCACTGACGCAAAGCCCTTCTTCTTGCTTGCCGATGATCCACACGCCACCATCCGCCTCACGCCAGCAGGTGATGCCTGGGATCGCTGGCAGGAGGAAAGCTGTGGTGTTCCGGCCAACCCGGTGGCCACAACAGGCAGTGTCAATATGGGGATGCCCACACTGAAAGTCGGCCGGCCATAATCGCTTCGAGTGATGCTGTGGCGAGCGAGCCTTCTCTCGCTCTTCCCCTGGTGGCCGTGGTGGGCGCAACGGGGACTGGCAAAAGTGCTTTTGCGCTATCGCTTGTCGAGGCACTCGCGGAGGCCTCCCAGGGCGCCGAAATCATTAACGCTGATGCCATGCAGCTTTATCGGGGGATGGATATTGGCACAGCCAAACTGCCACTCGAGGAAAGACGTGGAATCACCCATCACCTCCTTGATGTCTGGGATGTCAGCATGGAAGCGAGTGTTGCTGGCTATCAACGGCTTGCGCGAGCCGCCATTTATGAGGTTCTAAGCCGTGGAGTAATCCCGATCTTGGTCGGCGGATCAGGCCTGTATGTGTCCTCGGTCCTCTATGAGTTTGACTTTCCCGGTACAGACCCAAAGATACGAGCCACGCTGGAGGCCCGATTAGCCACCGAGGGGACTGCAGTGCTTCAGGGGGAACTCGCCGCGAAGGATCCTCTTGCCGCGGCAGCGATCGATCCCAAGAATTCCAGACGGTTGATTCGAGCCTTAGAAGTCATCGAGCTCACTGGTAAACCTTTTGGCGCTGGACTTGATGCTGAGCGTCACCCGTGGCGGGCCAACACCCATCTATTGGGCCTGACTCGCCCGCGCGAGGAGCTCATTGTTGATCTAGACAACCGAGTGCTTCAGATGTGGGAATTGGGACTTATCGACGAGGTGAAGAGCCTTATTCCTCAGGGGATCGAGAGCGGTGTTACGGCATCGAAAGCCATTGGGTATCAGCAAGCCCTTGAGGTTATCGGTGGGGAAACTAGTGAGGCTGACGCGATTATGGCGACCCAGGCTTTGACTAGGCGCTATGCCAGGCGCCAGGTGTCCTGGTTTCGCCGGGATGAAACTATTAGGTGGCTAGACCCTCAGGATTCGGCTTCGGCGTCCGCCTCAGCTGCGCTGCTGCTGGGTGCGTAAGCTGTAGTGGTGTCCACCACCAAGAAAACTCGCACCCTCAGGGTGACCAAGGGTCATGGGACAGGGAACGATTTTGTGCTGTTCACTGATCCCGATGGTGAGCTTGATCTGGGAACTCAGGCTTATCGGAACTTAGCCAATCGAAACACTGGTGTGGGAGGTGATGGCGTCATTCGCGCCACACATACTGCCTCTTCTGCTGAAGTTAGCCACTTGCTTGAGGTAGAGCCGGAGGCTCTGTGGTTCATGGATTATCGAAACGCCGATGGTTCGATTGCGGAAATGTGTGGCAATGGAGTCCGGGTGTTTACGCAGTATTTGCTAGCAGAAGGCCTGGTAACTCTGGAACCTGGGGACACCTTGCCTCTTGCCACCAGAGCCGGCATTGTCGATGTGACCGGGAGCTCAAGCGGGCAATTCAACGCCGATATGGGTCGCTGGAGCTTCTCGGAAGGCGAGTACCTGGTAACGGCCCGAGGAATTGATGTTGCTAGACCCTCGCTCGCTATCAGGGTTCCTAACCCTCACGTGGTCGTGGCGTTGGCGTCCATGGAGGAACTGGCTGGTCTTGATCTTTCTCTTGCTCCCCAGCTAGACCCGGCGGCGCCAGAGGGGGCCAACATTGAATTCGTTGTGCCCTCCGATCCGATGGTGGTCGATGGGGTCGGGATTATTACTATGCGCGTGTTTGAACGCGGCGTGGGTGAAACCCTCTCCTGTGGCACAGGTGCCATGGCTGCAGCATTAGCCACCAGGCATTGGGCCGGTGCGGGTGCACCGAATCATTGGAAAGTAAACGTTCCAGGTGGCTCGTTGGGTGTGCGCATGTTTGCTACGGAAGAGGGCGAACACGTGAGCCTCTCAGGCCCGGCACAGCTGGTCTTTACGACAACGGTTGAGATCTAACCACTCGAAATAGGCGGTAACCCTTT
>LIAY01000045.1 GCA_001438965.1 Microbacteriaceae bacterium BACL25 MAG-120322-bin65
ACATGGGAATAGCCGATGCGATGTTCCCATCCGCTCGTTTTTTGGAAGACTCCATTCGCTTTGCCGATCAGGTTACCGCCGGAACGCGGAAGGTGAAGCGCCCCGGGGAGCCCGGCGCTATTGAACGGGCAACCGTATGGCCGATAGCCATCAATGCTGCACGCAAAGCACTCCGGGAGAAGATTGGCACGATCGCCCTATCGCCCTATGCCGCGCTTGATTTGATGGCGGAGGCAAAATCCTCCACCAAAGCTCAAGGATTTGCCGCTGAAGACAAGGCGCTGGGTGACCTAATTTCGGGAGATCAGTTCCGAGCCAGTGTGTATGCCTTCATGTTGGTCCAAAAGCGCCAAAAAACAACACCTGGGGCCCCCGATAAGAAACTTGCCCGCGGTGTTACCAAGGTCGGTGTGGTGGGGGCAGGACTCATGGCTCGCCAGTTCGCGCTGCAGTTACTGCGTCGCCTCGAGTTACCAGTGGTGATTAGCGACGTCTCCGCCGAACGTGTCGATGATGCCACCGCGTGGATGAGAGCACAACTCGAAACTCTCCACAACAAAGGCCGCTTGCACCAAGACACTCTGAACAAACTAAGCGCCATGATTCAGGGCACCACTAACATGGCTGATTTTGCGCAGTGCGATGTAGTTATTGAAGCCGTATTCGAAGAGCTTGAAATAAAGCAAAAAGTTTTTGCAGAGCTAGAAAAGCACGTATCACCAGATGCGATCCTCGCCTCGAACACCTCCTCGCTCTCGATTGGTGATATCGCTTCGGTGTTAGATAAACCCGAGCGGATGGTCGGAATCCACTTTTTCAACCCGGTGGCGGTGATGCCATTAGTCGAAGTCGTCAAGGGTGAGGTGAGCTCGGATGAAGCAGTCGCAACAGCTGTTTCGGTTGTGAACAAACTGCGCAAGACCGCGATTGTCACCGCCGACACCACTGGGTTCGTGGTCAACAGGTTATTGGCAAAGCTACTAGGCGAAGCGATGCACGCGGTGGAAATTGGCACACCTTACGATGTGGTCAACGCCTCCGTTCAACCCCTGGGATTACCGATGGGACCTTTTGAGCTCTTGGAGCTCGTGGGGCTGCAGGTGGGAGCTCACGTTTTAGCCACGCACCACGGGGCTTTTCCAGAGCGTTTCTTTGATTCCCCCGCACTTCGCGAATTAGTCAAACAGGGCAAGATTTTTGATCGCGATAGCAAGAACAGGATTACCAGGGTGAGCTCCCAGGCCGCTTCACTGGTGGGTAAAGGTGTCGGCTATCGCGCTGAGGAGCTGCGCAGCCGAGTCGAAGAAGGTCTAGCTGATGAGGTCTGGCGAATGCTCGAAGAGGGAGTTGTCGAAAGCCCCGAGGATATCGATGTCGCCATGATTCTGGGAGCGGGTTGGCCCTTCCTCATGGGTGGCCTGACACCGTTTTTAGATCGGGTGGGAGCTAGCGAGAAATCTCGCGGGAAAACTTTTCACACGCCACCCATTCGCGGCGTTAGCTAGTCAAAAGTAGCGTTTTCTTCCTCCACCACATCAGAACTGCTCATCGGGTCACCCTCGGCAGGTAATGGGCGAGCAATCGGAACTTTCATCCCCATTACTTGGGCCACAAGATTTCGCGCAATGTGTTGCGGTGTCAAACCGGCTTGTTCCAATATTTGCTCGCGTGAGGCGTGATCAATGAACTCATCGGGCAAACCAATCTCATCCACCGCAGTGTCAACGCCAGCGGCTCGCAGTTCTTGGCGGATTCTGGTTCCCACGCCACCAATGCGAATGCCATCTTCAATGCTCACTACGATTCGGTGGCTTCGCGCCATCTCCACAATGCTGCGGGCAACCGGAGCAACCCAGCGAGGATCCACCACAGTTGCGCCGATACCTTGATCCGCTAAACGAGATCGAACCTCCATCGCAAGGGCCGCCATGGGTCCCACCGCAACAATCAGAACATCGTGGTGTGATGCGTCAGCTAAGACATCAACGCCGTCATCCGTGCGGCGGCTGGCCTCAAGTTCAGGTGAGACAGATCCCTTAGGGAACCTAATAACGGTGGGAGCATCTTCAATGGAAATAGCCTCATTAAGCTCTTCACGCAGGCGCTTTGCGTCACGCGGTGCCGCAATACGAATATGGGGCACAATCTGCAAAAGGGAGAGATCCCACATCCCATGGTGGCTTGGCCCGTCAGGGCCGGTAACACCTGCACGGTCTAATACAAAAGTAACGCCAGCCTTGTGGAGTGCAACATCCATCAAGACTTGGTCAAAAGCGCGATTGATGAAGGTGGCATAAATGGCAACCACGGGATGCATTCCCCCGTAGGCGAGCCCAGCAGCACTGGTAACCGCGTGCTGTTCGGCAATTCCTGTATCAACAACCCTGTTGGGATACTTCTGCGCCATTCGATACAGCCCGGTTGGTCGAAGCATCGCCGCGGTGATTCCCACCACGTCGTCACGACGATCAGCAATAGCCACCATCTCGTCGGCAAAAACACTCGTCCAAGAAGGGGTATCAGATGATTCGCGGGCTTCTCCCGTTATCGGGTCGATATGCCCCACGGCGTGGAACTGGTCTGCTTCATCATTTCTAGCGGGCGCATAACCGCGCCCCTTTTCGGTGATGACGTGGACTATGACAGGGGCATTGCGCGCTTTTGCCTGGCGTAGAGCCCGCTCAACATCTTCAATGTTGTGCCCATCGACGGGACCCACATATTTGATATCAAGATTTGAATAAAGATCGTCATTATTAGCAAAATAGGACAGGAATCCCCGAGTCCCACCGCGAATACCGCGATAGAGAGCCTTCCCCGGTGCACCAAACATTCCAAAGAATCCTTCAGCACTGGATTTGAAGAATCGATACGACCCACGGGCGCGAACGCCCGCAAGGAACCGGGCGACTCCCCCGATGGTCGGAGCGTAGGAGCGACCATTGTCATTGACCACAAGAATCAGGTTTCGCGCGTTGTCATGGGAAATATTGTTGAGAGCTTCCCAGGTCATTCCCCCGGTAAGAGCACCATCACCGACCACAGCAACGACGTAGCGGTCATCTTGGCCCGTCATCTGAAAGGCGCGCGAAATTCCTTCGGCCCAGCTCAAGGAGCTTGAAGCGTGCGAACTTTCGACAATGTCGTGCTCAGATTCACTGCGCTGGGGATAACCAGCGAGTCCACCTTGGGCTCGCAATCCCGAAAAATCTTGACGACCGGTGAGAATCTTGTGCACATAGGACTGGTGTCCGGTATCCCAAATCAGGGGATCCCGAGGCGAATCAAAAACCCGGTGGAGTGCGATCGTGAGTTCTACAACACCAAGATTGGGTCCCAGGTGGCCGCCTGTTCGAGAAACCTTGTTGATGAGAAAATCACGAATCTCCTGGGCAAGTTCGTCCAGAGTCTCCAGACTCATCCCATCAAGGTCTCTCGGTGAGCTCACCGAATCCAGAAGTGCCATGTCTCTACCCTACGTCGTGCTAGGAGTTGAAAACCACTAAGAACCTGAGAAGTTTTCTAGAGCAGCGACCGCAATACGTAGGGCAAAATTCCACCGTTTCGGTAGTAATCCGCTTCAGCAGGAGTATCAATGCGAACGCTAGCCTCAAAGGTTATTGTCTCGGTGGATGCCGAGTGAGCGCTGGGCACCGCAGTGACCGTCACAGTCCCGGGAACACCACCGGCGTTAAGCGCCGTAATGCCGGAAATACTGATGCTCTCCGTACCATCAAGGCCAAGCGATGCCGCACTGGAACCCTGGGGGAACTGAAGAGGAATCACTCCCATGCCGATCAGATTCGAGCGGTGGATACGTTCGAAGCTTTCGGCAATAACCGCGCGAACACCGAGCAAACTGGTGCCTTTAGCGGCCCAGTCCCTAGACGATCCAGAACCATATTCCTTGCCAGCAAAAATCACCAGAGGAAGACCTGCCGCTTTGTAGCGCTCGGATGCCTCATAAATGCTGCTCTGGGCGCCATCTGCGGTGGTGAAATCACGGGTGAAACCGCCCTCGACGCCATCGAGGAGCTTGTTCTTGAGTCGAATGTTGGCAAAGGTGCCACGAATCATGACCTCGTGGTTTCCTCGACGGGAACCATAGGAGTTGTAATCGAGACGATCAATTCCGTGATCGCTGAGGTACCTTCCAGCGGGTGAATCAGCTTTGATCGAACCGGCAGGACTGATGTGATCTGTTGTAACGGAATCGCCCAACAAGGCTAAAACCCGCGCATCAGAAATATCGGTCACCGCAACAGGTTCAAGGGTCATTCCCTCAAAATATGGCGGTTTTCTGACGTACGTGGAGGAAGCATCCCACTCGAACGTGTCACCGCTAGGTGTTGGCAGCGAACGCCACCGCTCATCGCCATCAAAAACGCTGGCGTATTCCCTGAGGAACATTTCAGTGTCAATCGAGGAATCAATCGTCGCTTGCACTTCCTGGGCGTCTGGCCAAATATCGGCTAAGAAGATGCCCTTGCCCTCGGCATCGTGACCCAAGGGCTGGTTATCGAAATCGAAATCCATCGTTCCAGCCAGCGCATACGCAATAACCAGCGGCGGGCTTGCCAAGTAGTTCATTTTGACATCGGCGTTGATGCGACCTTCAAAGTTTCTATTTCCTGAGAGCACCGCGGTCACTGCTAAGTCATGATCTTGCACGGCTTGGGAGATTTCTGGTTCCAAAGGACCTGAGTTTCCAATGCAAGTAGTGCAGCCATACCCCACGAGGTAGAAGCCAAGCGCTTCTAGATCATCCATCAGGCCGGCTTTTTCGTAATAGTCAGTAACGACTTTGGAGCCTGGAGCCAACGTTGTTTTGACCCATGGCTTGGAGGTGAGGCCCTTCTTGACTGCGTTTCTCGCCAACAACCCGGCCGCCAACATCACAGATGGGTTAGAGGTGTTTGTACACGAGGTAATTGCGGCGATGCTGACGGCACCATTAGCAATCTCAAAACTGTTCTCGCCCACCGTCACGGCAACAGGAGATGTTGCTGTTTTCTCTGAGAGGAATTCGGCGACGTCTGCGTGGAACTTCTCTTTGGCGTGGTCCAACTCGATGCGGTCTTGAGGTCGCCTAGGGCCAGCAATGCTGGGCACAACAGTGGACAGGTCAAGTTCCATATATTCGCTATAGCGAGGCTCAATATCGGGGTTGTGCCAGAGGCCCTGCGCCTTGGAGTATGCCTCGACCAGATCAATCTGTTCCGCGGTGCGACCAGTGAGGCGAAGGTAATCCAGGGTTACCTGGTCAATGGGGAACATTGCTGCCGTGGAGCCAAACTCAGGGCTCATGTTTCCAATGGTGGCGCGATTAGCCAGCGGGACGTGACCCACACCATCGCCATAAAATTCGACGAATTTGCCCACCACGCCGTGGCCTCGCAACATTTCGGTGATGGTCAACACAACGTCGGTGGCCGTCACACCGGGTGGGATCGTGCCCGAAAGCTTGAAACCCACTACCCGAGGAATCAGCATCGACACGGGTTGTCCCAGCATCGCTGCCTCAGCTTCAATGCCGCCAACGCCCCAACCGAGAACCCCAAGGCCATTAACCATGGTCGTGTGGGAGTCAGTGCCGACGCAGGTATCAGGGAAAGCCTGGACTACCCCATCGATGTCTTTGGTGTAGGTGACTTTAGCCAGGTTTTCAATGTTGACCTGATGGACAATTCCGGTTCCGGGAGGGACCACCTTGAAGTTATCAAAAGCGCTTTGTCCCCAGCGTAGGAACTGGTAACGCTCACCATTTCGCTCATACTCAAGCTCCACATTGCGTTCAAACGAGTCAGCCTGACCAAATAGGTCAGCGATGACCGAGTGGTCGATGACCAGCTCTGCGGGCGAGAGAGGGTTTACTTTCGCTGCGTCCCCGCCCAATTCCACAATGGCTTCGCGCATGGTCGCGAGGTCAACGATGCAGGGCACGCCGGTGAAATCCTGCAACACCACACGCGAGGGAGTGAACTGAATTTCGATAGAAGGCTCAGCAGTGTGATCCCAGTTTCCCAGAGCAGCGATCTGGTCTTTGGTGATATTCGCGCCATCTTCGGTGCGCAAGAGGTTTTCGAGCAAGACTTTCAAGCTGAACGGAAGTGTCTCTTGGCCTTCTACGGCGCTCAGGCGAAAGATTTCGTATTCAGTTTCGCCAACACCTAAAGTGTCGCGAGCTGAAAAACTGTTGAGAGAGGTCACCTTTACTCCTTTGCCTACCGGTTATCGGCAGTTATCTTCATATCGAGATAAATACTATCACTGAGCTTTTCGTGCATCGGGGTGATACACGGCGCGAAACAGTAACCAGGTGATCCACAATGCGGTGGCATAGAGAGGAACACCCATGACGAGCTTCGCTAGGGCCAGAGAACTCACGGCCTGAGCAAAATACAGGGGGAGCTGAACGCTCAATCGAGCCACAAACATTGCCAACCACAACCAGGTGGCAATGGTGCCAATCCTCTTGACTGCAGGCTTGCTGCGCCATTGTTCATCACTTACCAGAGTCGCGGCGAACCAGCCCAGAAGCGGTCGTCGCGCCAGCAGCGACACCAACAAAGCGGCAATCCACACCCCATTGACGATAAAACCCGGCAAGAAATTATCTTCAGCGCGACCGGAATACAGTGCAACGGCAGCCGAACCAGCAATCCCCACCAGCCCCGTAATAGCGGGCAAAACGGGGCTTTTTTGTAAAAAGCGCGCGATGATAAAAGCCAGGGCGGCGATGACAGGGGCGCTCACCGACAGGACCACATCCAGCGTGAGCGTGTAGACAACAAGGAACCCAAGCCCGGGTAGGAGTGCCTCCACTAGCCCTCGAGTCTTGCCTACCGCAGCCCACAACGCCGCCGCTGATGGCGTCTCACCGGGGCTAATCACAGCAAGCGCACTCTTAGTTAGAGCACTTGCCCCCAGTGCTTCAGTGCTACCAGCAGCTTTTGTGGGGCCTGCTTCAGCCTCGGCCATCACGCTTCCTCGGTGGAAATGTTTTCCTCCGGGCCATCTGGCCTGCGCAAGGGCAACAGGTCACGAGGCGGCATCGGTGTTACACCACGAACCACCACAACGTTCCGAATCATCTGGTGGATAGTCTCTGCGGCTTGTGGGTCTTGCACAGCTAATCCACCAATAACGCCCCGCAAAAACCAGCGTGGGCCGTCAATGCCGACGAAGCGAACCCCTCGGGTGCTAAAAGCACCTTGGGCTTGCACCGGCACAGAAGCGATTACTTCAGGGCCGAACACACCCTCGTGTTCGGTAGCCTTGCCACCTTGTTTGACGATTTGGTCCATGATTTGGGCCCTGATCGAATGCCATAGACCAGAAGTTCGGGGTGCGGCGAAAGGCTGAAGCTGGAGGGTGGAACCTAAATACTCCAAGGTAACTGCGACAACGCGGCTGTTGGTCTTATCCACTTCCAGTCGTAACTGCATCCCCCGCTTTGGCTCAATTCTTAGGCTGCCCAAATCCACCGATGGCTTGATGGCTCCCGCTTCCCCTTCATCGAGGGGGCCAGCTGTGGCGCGATCAGCGGGTGCTGATTTAGGAAACTCTTTTAGGGAACCCTCCGCGGTGGTGGGGATATCGGTCACGAAGACTCCTTCTTTCCACCGACACCGGTGGATCCAAAACCTGCACTCGAACGATCACTACCGGGAAGCGTTGCCACCTCATGGAAACGAGGTTGCGACACCGCAGTGATAACCAACTGGGCGATTCGATCGCCAGGCTCAATGCTAAAGCTTTCGGTGGGGTCGTGATTAATCAACACGACCTTGATCTCTCCCCTATATCCGGCATCGATAACACCGGGAGAATTAACTAAACCGATGCCGTGTTTGAGGGCCAAACCGCTTCGGGGCATCACAAACGCCACGAACCCAGGTGGCAGGGCGATCGAAGTTCCCGTTGCCACAAGCACGCGCGCGCCGGGCTTTATGGTGGTGGCCGCCGAGGCGCACAAGTCCGCACCGGCATCCCCCGGGTGCGCATACTGCGGGATGACCCCGTGAACGAGGACATCAGGAGCTTGGGCTATTTCCACGTCCCCAGGGTATACGTGGTGCAATAGAGCTATGAACCCTTTTCGCGAGCGACTCTCCCCGGCATGGTGGCTCATCGGCGCGCTGGGTCTGCTCCTGCCGGGATCCCTCCTAGTTTTCCTCCCCCTGAGCATCCTGGTCGGCATCGCGGTGGGGCTTGGCCTGTGGTGGGGTTGCGTGGCCGTGTTGTGGTTTTTCTCCCCCGTGCTGAAGGTCACCCATCAGCGTTTTAGCGCCGGGGCCGCAAGCGTGGAAATGGCCTACATCAAGAGGGTCGAGTTATTCCGAGAAGATGATGCTAGGCGCGAACGTGGCACAGGTTTGGACGCGCGAGCGTGGTTAGTTATCCGACCCTGGATAGACCCGGTCGTCAAAATCACGCTCAGTGACCCATTAGACCCAACGCCGTATTGGCTAGTCTCCTCGGCTCGCCCCCAAGCGCTCGTCGACGCCATCAGGGCAGCTCAATCAGGCTAGTGCGAGCACTCCTGGCAAACAGGCCCTAATTTACTTTCGTGATCACGTTGCGAACGGTGCTTCACCAAGAAGCACTCCACGCAGGTGAACTCATCGGCTTGGGGAGGTAAGACCACAACATCGAGTTCAATATTGGCAAGATCTTGGCCAGCAAGTTCTAGGGAACCTAGATTGTCAGCGTCTTCGGAATCAACGACACCAGAAAGCTTGTCGGGCACGCGTTCCTGGAGAGCCTGAATGGACTCAGTGTCCTCTTCAGACTTACGGGGTGCGTCATAATCGGTGGCCATTTAGGCTAACTCCCTCAGTGTTGTAGTTCTGGAATGCGGCGACAGTCTGCCTGATGAAGCTGTGAAAGCGCAAACTGTGACCACCAACCGGGCTACAGGGTATCCCTAACCCGCGACGGATGCATGCGCCACACCAGGTAAATGGTGAAAACTTCCAAGCAAGCGTGACAAGCTAACTGCTATGCACTATAAGGGACGGTGGCACATCAAATGACAACGTTGAGTGTAGTCGGAGTCGAAGAAGGCCAACTAGTGC
>LIAY01000046.1 GCA_001438965.1 Microbacteriaceae bacterium BACL25 MAG-120322-bin65
CCAGCAACCGCAGCATCAATAACCTGCTGGACGCGGTGCACGTGGGAGGCGAAGCTTGCCACAATAACTCGACCGGTTGCTTGATGAACAATCTGCTGCAGGATGGGCCCAATATCAGCCTCGCGAGGGGTGAAGCCTGGAACATCAGCGTTAGTGGAGTCCACCATGAACAAATCCACACCCTCTTCACCAAACCTAGCGAAGCTGCGCAGATCGGTCAGGCGTCCATCCAAGGGAAGTTGATCCATTTTAAAGTCCCCGGTGTGTAAAACACTTCCGGCTTCGGTTCGAATCATGAGCGCAAGAGCATCGGGAATGGAATGGTTCACCGCCACAAATTCCAAATCAAAGGGACCCAACTTTTCCCGGCCACCCTCGGAGACAGCAAGAGTCAGCGGAGCAATTCTGTGTTCCTTCAGTTTTGCTTCCACCAAAGCCAAAGTGAGGGTGGTGCCAATCAGGGGAATATCGTTTCGAAGTCTGAGCAGATAGGGAATAGCTCCAATGTGATCTTCATGCCCGTGGGTGAGCATGATCGCCACAATGTCATCCAGGCGATCACGGATCGGCTCAAAATCGGGCAAGATCAGATCGACACCGGGCTGGGTTTCCTCCGGGAACAAGACGCCACAGTCAACGATGAGCAATTTTTTGTTCAATTCGAACACGGTCATGTTGCGACCGATTTCTCCAATACCGCCCAGGGGTATCACGCGCAGTGTTCCCGATTCGAGAGCGGGCGGTTCTAGCAGGGGCTGCGCCATGAAGTCCTTTGTTAGCGTGTGGTTCCGGCGACTTTAGGCAATGCGCCTCCAGCAGCAGCATTGCGATCAGGTCGGAAGTTAGAAAAGTCAACGCCTGGTACGTCATGAACGAGCGCAATCTCGTTTTCGATAATCGCCGCTTCCGATTCTTCGGGACCAACCAGGGGCAAACGCACTCGAGGCGAGGAAATGCGCCCTAGGCCATGGAGAATGTACTTGACAGCCACAGTTCCTGGAATGTGACTCATCGTCGCTCGCACCAAAGGCTCGAGAAGTTTGTGCTGAGCTGTCGCGGCGCGTAAATCTCCCGCGTTGACAGCATCGATCATGAGCCGATACGGCTCAGGAGCGATATTGGCGGTGACGCCAATAAGGCCCGAGCCGCCAATAGCCAACGTCGGTAAAGCATTGGCGTCATCACCAGCAAAATAGAGCAAATCAGTGTTATTCATCACCCGAGAAACTTCACTCAGGTCACCCTTGGCATCTTTGATCGCCATAATGTTGGGGTGCTTAGCGGCTCGCAAGATGGTGTCATAGGTGATTTCAATACCAGAGCGACCAGGAATGTCATACAAAATCACCGGCAAGTCAGTGGCGTCAGCAATGAGGCGAAAATGGGTGAGCACACCGGCTTGGGTGGGTCTGTTGTAATACGGGGTGACGATCATGACACCGTCGGCACCCGCTTTTTCACTAGCTTTATAGAGCTCCATCGCGTGAGCAGTTTCATTGGATCCACCGCCAGTGATAATCTGCGCTCGACCCGCTGCCACAGACTTTCCTGCGGTCACTAACCGAATTTTTTCGGCATCGGTCAACGTGCTGGTTTCACCCGTGGTTCCCGTGACCACGATGCCATCGACGCCATGAGTAATCAGAGTGTCCATGAGGGATTCGACACCGGGCCAGTCAACTTCTCCCTCCATGGTCATAGGTGTGACCATGGCGACGAGTACTTGGCCGAAAGGATTGTTTGCTACCACTGCACCAGGCTAGCGTTACCGGGCCCATGGCGCACACGCTACTTAGGGTGCGACGCGACCATTTTCGCTAAAGGTCGCTGCCGTCATGGGCATTAGTGGAACCCAGAGGTTCTCCATTTTCTCGGCGACCATCTCAATTTCTCGCTGAGGGAAGGACGGAAAGCGAGTGCCCTCACGCTTGGTGCGCAAACTCAAGAAGTTCATCAGGCTCCTGGCGTTCATGGTCACATACATGCTCGAATACAAGGTGACAGGAAGAACAGCCCTGGCAACTTCTCGCGCAACACCCTCAGCCAACATGCGTTGGTAGCTTTCATAAGCCCCGGTACACACGGCTTTGATTTCGTCCTGAACCATCGTGGTTTGCTCCGGTGTGCCATCTTCGAAATCGTAAGCACCGGGCTTGCCCACCTGCACCAGCTTGCGCTCGGGGCCGGGAACATAGAAAACGGGTCGCAGTTCGCGATATCGACCGCTTTCTTCGTTGTAGGAAGCAATACGGTGGCGCATAAATTCACGAAAGACAAAAATTGGCGCCTGGACATAAAACGTCAGGGAGTTGTGCTCAAACGGTGACCCATGACGATCGCGCATCAAGTAGTTGATCAGGCCCTGATCGCGCTCACCGGCAGCCGCACCAGAACTAGCTGATTCCAGGGTTGCCTCGCCTTGGGTGCTCACTCTTGCTGCGAAAAGGACATCGGCGTCGCTGGCGCTGTGACGAACCAACTCGACGGTCACATCAGAACGAAATTGGATTTTCTCGCCAGCCACCCTCACGCCTTTCCCTATTTTAATCTCTCCTAAGCCTAGGCCGGGAGTTCGTAACGCTTCGTCATCTCCTGGCGTGGCTTGGCGATTGGGCCCTACATTAGGGGCACATGGACACTGTGCTAATTTCTCTCATCGTCGTGGCGTTGATTATCTTCGCGACGCTGTTGGGTTTCGCCTGGGAGAACAGCCAAGGCGTCATCACCAGAGACCACAGTTCCTCTTTGCCTGCTGATGTTCCACCGGAGCTGGTTGATCCAAACACCAGACTCACCCTGGTGCAGTTCTCAGGACCTTTTTGCTCTTACTGTGCTGCCATGCGGCGGGTGCTGGGCAAGGCTGTAGAAGCAAATCCGGGAATCGTCTCGCACCGCGAAGTAGACATTACCGATGTGCCGGAGCTGACCCGCTCGCTGCGCATCAGCCAGACGCCCACCACTCTGTTAGTCAGCCACACCGGTCACCTGATCTCTCGGATCAACGGGGCCGCCAAGCCAGATGTTGTGAATCAAGAAATAGCTCGAGCACTCGAATCAAGAAAGGCACAATCTGATGAATACCTCATCTAAGCCCGCACAAGAAATTGACCCTAGGGGACCCCGCTTTGGCGCCGGCATTACGGGCGCTTTACTCATCATCGCCGTCGTGATTGGGCTGTGGCAACTGCCCATTCCGTCTGACCTAGCAGAGCGCGCGAGCCAAGTTGGTTTTATTTATCTGGCCGTCATTACCGCAATTTTCGCTTGGGGTGCCTTCGCTGGCATTGCCCGTCACCCCTGGGGAATTTTGTTCAAAAAACTGGTGCGCCCAAGACTCCAGCCACCCGAATTTCTCGAAGCACCAGAGCCTCCCACTTTTGCCCAGCTAATTGGGCTGATCGTGACCATAACGGGCCTGGTTTTACACCTCGCCGGCGTCCCCTATGGGATGGTAATGGCCTCAGGCGTGGCCTTCATTGCCGCATTCCTCAACGCCGTATTTGGTTTATGCCTCGGATGTGAGCTCTACGCGCTCTTAGTGCGCGCACGGATTATCGCCCGAACCTGAGTTACCGGTAAGAATTCGCCACTAACACTGGCTAATGTGAACAGAAGGTGGTTCGATTAGAGCCATACTCAAACCCGGCTCAGAAGGAGAACACCATGGCAGTCACGAGCGAAGCACGCACCCACTGGGCAGGATCCCTCATCGAGGGTTCGGGCACCACGACATTGGCGTCCTCAGGCGCAGGAGAATTCCCCGTCACCTGGGCTGCCCGCAGTGAGGGACAAACGGGACTGACTAACCCCGAAGAGCTCATGGGCGCCGCCCATTCAGCGTGTTACTCCATGGCGCTCAGCCACGCTCTAGCCGGCGCTGGAACTGCGCCAACTTCTCTCGATGTCACCGCTGCTGTGACTTTCGTTCCGGGCGAAGGTGTCACCGGATCACACCTTCTGGTTTCCGCCGAAATTCCCGGAATGGATGATGCCACCTTCCAAACTTTCGCCGAAGAAGCCAAAGCAAACTGTCCCATCTCGAAGGCTCTCAGTGGCGTTTCGATTACCCTTGAGGCTTCTTTGCGCTAATGGTGAGCGTTCTTATCGCAGGTGCCAGCGGAATGATTGGCACCGCGCTCCACGCCGCCTTGAGCGATGGGGGGCACCATGTTCACACTCTGGTTCGCAGGGACCCTAGAGGACCCCGGGAGCACCAGTGGAGGCCAGAAGCGGGAGAAATAGATTCCGGAATTGTCAGCCATGTTGATGTTGTGGTTAGCCTCTCTGGCGCATCGCTGTCACGAATTCCTTGGACTAATGCTCATAAGGACAGCGTCCTCTACTCGAGGCTGGCGGCAACCAACACCCTAGTGAGCGCCATTCGAAGCTCTGCCACGCCACCCTCTCTGCTGGTTCAAGGCAGCGCAGTTGGTTTCTATGGTGATCGTGGCGATGAGTCCCTGAGTGAAGAAGACGGCCGAGGAGATGGCTTCCTGGCTGACGTGGTCGTTGCATGGGAAGGCGCCGCACACGTCGCGGCATCTGAAAAGACGCGCGTCGCCTATGCCAGAACCGGTTTAGTTGTGGGCAAATCTGGCGCGATGGCCCCCTTGAGACTCCAAACCATTCTCGGTGTCGGCGGCCGAATCGGTTCCGGCAAACAGTGGTGGCCCTGGATTAGCCTCCACGACGAAATTCGGGCCCTCACCCACTTGATTACCCATGACTCCGCCCAGGGACCCTTCAACCTTGTGGGACCAACCCCTGCGACGTCTGCTGAGATAACCAAAGAGCTAGCCCGTCTCATGCGCAGACCTCACCTGATTGGCTTGCCAGGCTTTGTCATTCGTGGCCTTCTGGGCGAAGCTGGCGTTGCCTTATTGCTGAGCTCTCAAAATATTCGACCTGATCGACTTTTAGAATCCGGTTTCACTTTTGACGATGAAAAGGTAGCTTCCGCGCTGGATCGAATGCTCTCGAATTAGGGCTTTTTGGCTCGCCCCAGTTCAATAGCTTTTCTTATTGCCCAACGAGCACGGCGCCTATCGCCTGAAGCGTCATAGGCCAGGCCTAGTCGCAACCAAGCTCGCCATGACTCCGGGTTTGTTCGGACCTCATCCGCAAAGTTCTCAAAAACCTGCTGCGCTTGGGCTCGATCAGCCCGACCGCTGGGCTTAGTAGCAAACTCATCGCCGGGTAGTCCCCCCTCGGCCTCTAGCTGCTTCATCAGCGCTGCTGAAGCACGGGCAAATAAAAGCTCCGCCACAAGCGCCCAAGCGCCAACAAGCGGCAGAACACCCAGCGCATATCCCATCGCGTTAACCAGTGGAGACGCATCGTTGATCAAGATCCAGGCATAGTTGGCGCTAAAGACCAAATACACGACGAGCAACGCCGATATTACGACCACGCCAGCAAGCGCGCGATTCACGAGGTGGGCGCAACCAGGGCATGCTCCAGCCCGATAGTGAGACCGCTGGAGTTCGCCAGAAAACGCAAAGCCAGGGCAATTCCTTCGGTGTAGGCATCACGCGAGGTGGTGCTGTGAGAAATGGTGAGAGTTTCACCTACACCGCCAAAGAGCACATCCTGCTTGGCAACCACACCAGCTAATCGCAATGAATGTACGGGAATTCCCTGGATTTGTTCACCGCGAGCGCTTTGATTGACGTGAGGCGCGATGACCCCACCCAAGCCGCTTCGAACCTCGGCTAACTCCTCTGCTGTGCGCACGGCAGTTCCTGAAGGCGAATCTACCTTGCTCGCGTGATGAGCTTCCACAATCTCAATGGACTCAAAATATTGGGCGGCTTGCTTGGCTACCATCATTTGCACGGTGGAACCGAGTGAGAAATTAGGTACAACAAACGCTGTGGCGCCGGGGGTTTTGCCGATCAGTGTTCGCAGCTCGGTCAGTCGATCTGCAGACCAGCCGCTGGTACCTACTAAGACTGATATCCCTTGAGAAATAGCAAACTCGACCACGGTTTTAGATACACCAGGAAGCGTCACATCGACGGCGACGTCAGCGCCGAGCATATCGGCCAATTCGCTGCGGGAATCTAGTCGTGCGACAAGCTCCATATCGGGCATCGACTCAACAACCGCAGCAACCTGGGAACCCAGGCGACCGGTGGCGCCAACAACCGCTACTCGAATAGACATGGCCAAAGCCTACAAGTCACGCGCCTTGGCGCGCTCAGGAAAGACTGAGGAAGAGTTTCTCTAAATCCTCCACACTCAAATCACCATCTTTGCTTCCCTCTTCGGAGATGCACTCTTTCATTGCCGTAGCAATGATGGAGAAGCCTGCTTTATCTAATGCACTCGAAACAGCGGAGAGTTGGGTCACCACCGATCGGCAATCTTTGCCCTGTTCAACCATCGAAATAACGGCGCCAAGTTGGCCTTGGGCGCGGCGCAAACGATTGAGCACAGGTTTCATATTTGACGAATCGACCTCGGCCATGATGGTTTCTCCTTAGGAATCAATTAGTGAGTGGAAGAAAGTGCAGGTTGCGCGCTTGCCGCGGTGCCCAGCTGCCAGGTCAGGTAGCCTCCATCAAGATTGGCTACTTCGATACCTGCTTGGGCCAAAATGCTGGCAGCAGTGTGGCCTCTTTGGCCCACTCGACACGTCACGATGACTTTGGAGCCCCTGAGCCCCTCAACGTGTCCACGCAATTCATCGAGTGTGATCAACTGTGAACCCGGTATCGCGCCTTGGGAATATTCACCCATCGTGCGCACATCGAGTAGTTGCCAACCCTGTTCGAGGTAACTTTCCACCTCGTGCCACTGGATAGAGACCTCACCGAGCGCCCTGTTTTCGTTGACATACCCGAGCATATTGATGGGATCTTTTGCCGAGGCGAACTGTGGCGCATAGGAAAGCTCCAGGTCCATCAGCCCGCTGGCTGTTATGCCAGCCGCCATGGCGGTAGCAATCACATCGATGCGCTTATCAACCCCATCATCGCCGACTACCTGGGCTCCCAAAATGGCATCGGTGGCGGGGTCAACAATGAGTTTCATCGCCATCTGTGACGCCCCCGGGTAATAGCCGGCGTGATTGAAGGGGTGGGTGTGAATAATGCGCATGGCGCGATTCTTTTGAGCCAAGACCCGCTCGGTATATCCCGTCGAAGCGGCGGCAAGACCAAAGAAGCCCACGATCGAGGTGCCATGAGCTCTCACGGCTTGGGCCGGGCGACCCATAATCGAATCCGCGGCAAGTCGTCCATGCCGGTTGGCCAGACCAGCCAAGGGAACCAAGCTGTGGCCATCGGCTCGGGCCTTTTGCGCAACATCGCCTACCGCCCAAATATGCGGGTCAGAGGTGCGCTGTTGTTCATCTACTGCGACGCCACCAGAATCACCCATGTCTAAACCAGCTTGTATCGCAAGCTCTGTGTTGGGCCTTGCGCCCACAGCAACGACCACAAGATCAGCAGAAATGTCACTTCCATCGCTCAAACTGACACCGGAGCCTGTAATCGCACTGACTTGGGTGGATACTCGAACATCAAGGCCCTGGTGCCTAGCGCGCTCGACCAACGGCCACGCCATCTCTACATCCAGAGTTGCCATCAGCTGTGGCAAAGCCTCCACCAGGGTCACAGAAATGCCCCGGTGGTGGAGGTTTTCAGCAAGCTCCACACCAATGAATCCGCCACCGACGACAACCGCTGTTTTGGCGCCTTCGGCAGCTTCAATGAGGCGGTCCATGTCTTCTAGGCTCCAAAGAACGTGGGCGGTGTCCACACCGGGAATGGGTGGCCTAAACGGTGTCGATCCGGGACTCAGCACAAGGGCGTCATAAGCAATATCGCGAGATTCCCCGGTGGTGAGATTAGTAACCGAAACCGTCTTTTCGCTGGGGTGAATTGCGGTGGCTTCAGTGTGGATATGGACATCAATGTTGAAGCGGGATTTGAGCCCGGCAGGGTGTTGTAAGACCAACGATGAGCGGTCTTCGATGACTTTTCCCACGTGGTAAGGCAACCCACAATTAGCGAACGACACGGCGCTCCCGCGCTCAATCACCGTAATCTCAGCACTTTCGTTAATACGACGAAGCCTGGTCGCTGCCGACATACCACCGGCAACACCGCCGATGATGACTACTTTTTGCACGGTTTCACGCTGGGGGCTCATGAGACAACTATATACCCCCTAGGGTATTCGTGTGATGTTCAGCACTGGTCTGCCACGGTAGTGGTTGTGCCAGAAACAAAACCCCGACCCGGACTGCGACAACGCTACCGTGGCCTCATTCTCACCATGCTCTCTGGCGACCCACAGGGCGAGCCCGACTGGGTGAAGAAAATCAGCGAGGGCGACGACCAAGGACTGTTTGGCCCAGGCTCGGTGGTGTGGCGTGTGAACGGTGGAATTCCCGTCATCGTCGCCGGTGTCCGCGCTTTACTCATGCAAACTCTTCACCCCGGAGCCATGGCCGGGGTCCATGACCATTCTCGCTACGCCAGCGACCCTTTGGGTCGGCTTTCGGGAACTGTGCGCTGGGTAGTGACCACCACTTTTGGCGCCACATCGGGTGTCGCCCAGGAATCCTCTCGGGTACATCGCTTGCACGATCGCGTATCCGGTGATTACCAACCAGGAAATACAGCGCAGCGCCCAAAGAGCTACTCCGCTCACGATAAAGACCTGTTGCTCTGGGTCCATGTCGTCTTCACTGATGCTTTTTTAGCCGCACATCGACAATGGGGCGATGGGATACCCAGTCTTAGCAACAGCGAATCCGGCGAGGACCAATACGTTCGAGAGTGGGCATTAGCCGGACAACAAATGGGGCTTGAGAACCCACCGCGGTCCACACAAGAACTTCGCGATGTTCTTGACGGCTTCACACCACAGCTTCGATCCGATGATCGAGTCGC
>LIAY01000047.1 GCA_001438965.1 Microbacteriaceae bacterium BACL25 MAG-120322-bin65
CCCTCGTGGTGCGCTCTAGGGAAAGAGCCGCCGCCACGGCCAAGGTGCTCAGCGGGATAGGTCTTGAGGTGGCCGTAGTACTCGCCACGGAGTTGGATGACCAGGCAACACCTGATCTTGTGGTCTCAACCCTGCCTGGAGGTGTGGACGCGCCGTTTGTTTTGCCTGACTCAGCTATCGCTCATGCGCCACTGTTAGATGTGGCCTATCACCCCTGGCCTAGCGCTCTGGCCACTTCGTGGAGCGAATCGAGCAAACCGGTGATTTCTGGGGTCTGGATGTTGGTTCATCAAGCACTCATGCAAATTCGGCTTTTCACTCATGCCTCAATGGAAACACCTTTAGCTGATGAAGAGCAGGTGCTAGAGGCCATGAAGCACGCCGCCGGGCTAGCGCCTGTGGAGTAACACACCGTGGGCGTGAAAGAATAGAACAATGCTTCGATGGTTAACAGCGGGAGAATCCCATGGCCCTGAACTCATTGCTGTGCTGGAGGGATTCCCCGCAGGAGTCCCCATCACACTGGAGGACATCCAGTCTGACCTAGCAAGGCGAAAGCTTGGCTATGGTCGCGGTGCTCGGATGAAGTTTGAAGCCGATGAGGTTGCCCTCTCCGGCGGTATTCGCCATGGACTAAGCCAAGGCGGCCCGGTGGCACTTCGGGTGGGTAACACTGAATGGCCTAAATGGGAAACCGTGATGAGTCCACACCCCGTAGAAGCTGAAGATCTTGACGGGGGCCGGGCCACACCTTTGACCAGGCCTAGGCCCGGTCACGCCGATCTCACGGGGATGCAAAAGTATGGCTTTGATGACGCTCGTCCAGTTCTAGAGCGCGCTAGTGCCCGAGAGACCGCCGCCCGGGTAGCCCTTGGCGCAGTGGCCCGCGCATTACTGAACGGATTGGGTATCCAGGTACTGAGTCACACAGTTGCTGTGGGACCCATTGCGATACCTGAAGATGCGCCGATTCCTCGCCAGGATGATGTGGATCGTTTGGATGAGAACCCCTTGCGTTGTGCCCACGAAGCCACCGCCCAAGCGATGGTCGCCGAGGTTGATGCCGCTCGCAAAGAGGGTGACACGCTGGGTGGGGTTGTGGAGGTGGTGGTTAGAGGTTTACCACCAGGGCTTGGATCCTACGTGCACTGGGATCGCCGCATTGACGCGAAATTGGCCGGAGCTCTCATGGGGATTCAAGCCATCAAGGGTGTTGAAATTGGTGACGGTTTTGAGACCACCAGGCGTCGAGGGTCCCTCGCCCACGATGAGATTGTTGCCAGCGAAGATGGTGTAACCCGCACCAGCGATCGCGCGGGCGGAACTGAAGGCGGAATGACTACCGGTGGAGTGTTGCGGGTGAGGGCTGGAATGAAACCTATCTCTACGGTGCCCCGTGCTCTTCGCACCATCGATACCTCCACCGGCAAAGAAGCGGCCGCCCACCATCAGCGCTCCGATGTGTGCGCTGTTCCTGCTGCCGGTGTCGTAGCTGAGGCCATGGTCATGCTGGTTATTGCTGATGCTCTGATGGAGAAGTTCGGTGGCGATTCTTTGGCTGAAATTATTCGCAACCGCGATTCCTACCTTGCTTCCATTCCTGAGACTATTGCCCCAGCACCGCAGAGTTCCTAGTGGGGGATAAGCCCGTGTTGGTGCTTGTGGGACCACCAGCTGCAGGGAAATCACGCTTAGCAAAGCGCGTCGCGAAGCTTCTCGATGTTCCCCTGGTGGATACCGATCAGGTTGTTGTTGCCGCTCATGGCCCGATTCGGGACATTTTTGCGCAGCAGGGTGAAGCCTATTTTCGTACCCTGGAGCGCTTTGCGGTAATCGCTGCGCTCCAGACCACCGGAGTAGTCGCACTCGGTGGTGGAGCTGTGATTGATCCTGACACCCGGTCAGACCTGGCTAGCCAGCGAGTGGCGCTGGTGACCATGGGTCCAGAAGCAGCAAAGAGTCGCATTAGCGGTGACAAGCGACCCTTACTGAAAGATGGCTACTTGAGTTGGGCGACTTTGCTCGAAACACGGCGACCCTGGTATGAAGAGGTTGCCCAGGTCAGCTTCGATACCAGCACTAAGAGTCTGGATACTCTAGCTATGGAAATGGTGCAGTGGCTAAAGGAGAGCGACAATGTCTGAAGCGAGTGAGCGAATTCTGGTCACCAATCACAGCCAAGGCGACTACCCGGTCGTGATGCGCTCTGGCGCCATTGACGAATTGGCTTCGCACCTGCCTGGTGATGCTCGAAAAATCCTAATTATTCACGCACCAGCTTTGGCAACCATTGCGGAACGGCTACGCGAAGAGCTCTCTGCGGGTCGAGAGATTTTTCTCGCGGAAATTCCGGACGCTGAGGGAGCCAAACGCGCAGAAGTGGCGTCGTTTTGTTGGGGGATTTTAGGCCAACTAGATTTCCACCGTAACGATGCGATCGTGTCCCTCGGCGGCGGTGCGACAACGGACCTCGCCGGCTTTGTCGCCTCGACTTGGTTGCGCGGTGTTCCCATCATTCATGTGCCCACCACAGTGTTAGCAATGGTTGATGGGGCTATTGGTGGCAAAACTGGCATCAACACCACCGAGGGTAAGAACCTGGTGGGAACTTTTTATGCTCCTAAAGCGGTCATTGTTGACCCCGATGTTCTGCCCAGTCTCAGCGACAACGATGTTCGAGCTGGTTTTGCGGAAATCGTCAAGTGCGGGTTTATCGCGGACCCCGTCATTCTGGATTTGATAGAGGCTGACCCCGAGGCTGCCCGCGTAACATCCTCCGATGTGTTTTTGGAGCTCGCGAGACGCTCGGTTGCGGTGAAGGCGAAAGTCGTCGGCGATGACTTTTTGGAATCCGGTATGCGAGAAATTTTAAATTACGGGCACACCCTGGGCCACGCCATCGAGCACGCAGAGCGCTACCAGTGGCGCCACGGCGTCGCTGTGTCCATCGGGATGGTCTTCGCTGCCGAGTTGGGAAGAATCGTGGCCAATTTGGGCGATGACCAGGTTGCTCGCCATCGTCGCATTCTGACCTCACTGGGTTTGCCCGTGACCTACCCACCTGCCCGCTGGAAATCGTTGCTTGCGACGATGCAAAAAGATAAGAAAGCCCGCGGGGGAGTGTTGCGCTTTGTTGTCCTTGATGACGTGGCCCGACCTCGCGTGTTAGCGATACCGGATGAATCCATGCTCTATGCCGCATACTCCGAGCTTTCTGCAACTGAGAGCTAGGCTTATCCCATGGTTGTCATACTGGTGGTCAACGGACCCAATCTTGGGCGTTTGGGCTCCCGGGAACCAGAAATATATGGTTCACAGAGCCTCGAGGATATTAACAGCGCTTTGACGGCGCAGGTGGGCGATGCGGCAGAGCTTAAGTTCATTCAGAGTGATGACGAGGCGGAACTGATTTCTGTGATGCACCAAGCAGTCGATAATCGCACCCCCGTGATCCTCAACCCGGCAGCTTTTAGCCACTATTCGTATGCCTTGCGCGACGCGTGTGCGATGGTGACCGGTGCGGGCCTTGCACTCATTGAGGTACACCTCTCAAACCCTCACGCTCGGGAAGAATTCCGCCACAACTCCGTTATCAGTGGCGTTGCCACGGGAGTGATCGCAGGTTTTGGTGCAGACTCCTACCGACTTGCGATGGATCAGATGATGACACTGCTAGGAAGGCAATGACATGGCAACAACAAATGAGATAAAAAACGGCAGCGTTCTCAACCTTGATGGCCAGCTCTGGGCTGTTGTGGAATTCCAGCACGTCAAACCCGGCAAGGGCGGTGCCTTTGTGCGCACCAAGCTTAAGAATGTTAGATCCGGAAAAGTAGTAGATAAGACCTTCAACGCTGGCACCAAAATTGATTTCGCCACGGTAGACCGTCGTGATTACACCTTCTTATATGAAGATGGTGCCGACTATGTCTTCATGGATCAAGCCGATTATGAACAGGTCACCGTTCCCGGTGTGGTCGTTGGCGACACAGCTAATTTTCTTCTATCCAACCAGTTAGTCACCATAGCCATGCACGAAGGTGAAGCGCTCTATGTGGACCTCCCCGCGTCAGTAACGTTGGAGATCTCCTACACAGAGCCTGGACTACAAGGCGACCGTTCCACGGGGGGCACCAAACCTGCCACCCTGGAAACCGGCTATGAGATTCAGGTTCCTCTCTTTGTCGAGCAGGGCACGACGGTAAAAGTTGACACTCGAACAGGTGACTACCTGGGCCGCGTAGCAGACGAGTGAGTGCCCGCCGCAAGGCTCGTAAGCGTGCACTAGACGTGCTCTTCAGCGCCGATGTCCGAGAGATTGATCTCGGGGTTGCCTTGGAAGAAGCCGTCGCGAACGCGAGTTTGCACCCTGAGCGTGAATCTAGTTGGCCCTACGCCCGCCAGATGGTCGAAGGCTTTCTTGAGCACTGGGATGAAGTCGATGAGCTCATTCGCTCACACAGCACTTCTTGGCCACTGGAACGCATGCCTGCGGTTGATAGGGCCGTGGCGCGTCTTGGCGCATGGGAGATCTATTACAACCCTGAGGTTCCCGCCGCGGTGAGCATCTCGGAAGCTGTGGAGCTTGTCGGCGAGCTCAGTACTGAAGCCTCAGCTGGTTTCGTCCACGGTTTACTGGCCTCCATTGCTCAAGGGGCGCCGAAACCTTAGAGCCCGCGCCCCAACATGCGGTAGAGTTTGCCATGAACCTGCTTTAACCGGCGTCCTGCGAGGCGCGAAAGGAGGGCTCGATGAGCGCGCGCACCGTTCTCTCGGAGTCAGACATCGATCGGACCCTTCGGCGCATTGCTCATGAAATTATCGAGGCCGTACCTAACGGGGCTGACCTGATTCTGCTGGGTATTCCCACCCGGGGTGCCGTTCTAGCACAGCGCTTAGCCGTGATGGTGGGCGATATTGTCGCTCATCCGATCCCTTGGGGCACTCTCGATGTGACGATGTATCGTGATGACCTCTCCAGGGGCGGACACCGCACGCCTTCCCCTAGTTCGCTTCCACCCGGTGGCATCGATGACAAAGTGGTCGTGTTAGTCGACGATGTGTTGTATTCGGGTCGCACAGTGCGTGCAGCGCTGGATGCGATGACGGCGCTAGGTCGCCCACATGTGGTGAAGCTAGCGGTGTTAGTCGATCGCGGACACCGGGAACTTCCCATTAGGGCCGATCACGTGGGGAAGAACTTGCCCTCGGCCCATGATGAGCGCATCACCGTCTTATTGCACGATACGGACGGCGTGGAAGAAGTCCAGGTGGTCTCATGAAACACCTCTTAGGGACCGAGGACCTCAGCCGAAGTGATGCACTTCGCATCCTGGATACGGCCGATGAGTTCTCCGCAGTAGCAAACCGCCAGGTGCCCAAATTGCCCACGCTGCGTGGTGTGACCATGGCAAATCTCTTTTTTGAAGATTCCACCCGCACCCGGCTGTCTTTTGAGGCAGCAGCTAAACGCCTGTCCGCCGATGTGATGACTTTTGGCGCTTCCGGCTCGAGTGTTTCTAAAGGAGAAAGCCTCAAGGACACCGCCCAGACTTTGAGCGCAATGGGCGCGGACATCATTGTCTTGCGCCACTTTTCCTCTGGTGCGGCACATCGCCTGGCTCACTCTGGCTGGGTCGATGCGCACATTGTCAATGCCGGTGATGGCATGCACGAGCACCCTACACAGGCGCTACTGGATGCTGCCACGATGCGTCAGGTTGCCCATAAAGAACCGCGGGGAGAAGACCTTTCCGGTTTGTCTGTGGTGATCGTGGGGGACATCGCCCACTCCCGCGTGGCTCGATCCAATGTGTTTTTGTTCGAAACTCTGGGTGCCAAGGTGACGGTAGTGGGACCACCGGAGTTTTTGCCGCCCGGGGTCGAGGCCTGGCCGGTGAGCGTAACCTCTGATTTCGACGAAGCTCTGGGCTCTAAGCCTGATGCGGTGATGATGTTGCGGGTCCAACACGAGCGCAGATCTGAGGCGGTGGCGTGGTCAGCGCGTGAGTACATCAGGGATTATTCCTTGACCTCAAAGCGGGCACAGCTTTTACCGATCGATTGTGTTGTGATGCACCCGGGGCCGATGAACCGAGGTGTCGAAATCGCCAGTGAGGTAGCCGATTCCCCTCGATCCGTAATTCTTGACCAGGTCCGAAATGGTGTATCGGTTCGGATGGCCGTTCTATTCGAAGTGTGGGGCGATGGCTCATGACCAGTTATCTGATTAAGGGAGCCTCACTACTGGGGGAGTCGAGTGCGGATATTGCACTCCACGGGGGCTTTTTTGTCGAGCCTGAAGACCTAGTCGGGGTGAGCGATATCGTCACCATCGATGCGAACGGTCTCGTCGCGCTGCCGGGTCTCGTGGATTTGCACACCCATTTGCGTCAACCGGGCATGGAACAGGCAGAAACGGTCCTCTCAGGTTCCCAAGCGGCGGCCATGGGTGGTTTTACCGCGGTGCACGCGATGGCCAACACGGACCCCGTGGCAGATACCGCTGCCATCACGGACACGGTGTGGAACTTGGGCAAGAAAGCTGGTTATGTCGATGTTCGCCCTGTGGGCGCTGTCACGAAAGGTCTCGCCGGAGCGCAACTTTCTGGCATCGATGCCATGGCAGCCGGAGCGTCGCAGGTGCGGGTGTTCTCTGATGACGGGAAATGCGTTCATGATTCAGCTTTAATGCGTCAAGCCTTGCGTGCGGTCTCTGCCCGCGGTGGGGTTCTTGCCCAGCATGCACAGGACCCGCGCCTTACCGAAGGCTCTGTAATGAATGAGAGCGCGCTGTCTTCTCGCTTAGGTCTTGCTGGTTGGCCTGCTGTGGCCGAAGAGTCCATCATCGCCCGCGACGTCTTGCTCGCGCAGTCAGTTGGCGCCAGATTGCATGTTTGCCATCTTTCGACTGCCGGATCACTGGAAGTCATTGCGTGGGCTAAAAAGCGCGGTATTAACGTAACCGCCGAGGTCACACCCCATCACCTGCTTCTCACCGAGGATTTAGTCGCCGGTTACGATCCCGTTTTCAAAGTCAATCCACCCTTGCGTTCGAAGGAGGATACCGAGGCTCTGCGCAAAGGGGTGGCTAGCGGTCTCATTGACATCATCGCCACCGACCACGCCCCCCACCCCAGTGAAGCTAAAGACTGTGCTTTCCCGGAGGCTGCCTTTGGGATGTTGGGCCTTGAAACAGCCCTGGGCGTCGCGCTTCACGCCTTGGTAGAGCCTGGACAGCTTCGCTTGCGAGATTTGGCTAGGGTGATGTCTCAGAAACCAGCCGAGATAGGTGGACTGTTCGGGTATGAGAAGCCTTTTGAGATTGGTCAACCCGGGCATCTCGTGCTCGCCGATCTCTCAGCACTCACCCCGCCACCATCTGCGAGTCTGAGTAATAACAATCCGTTTGCCAATATTGCTCTGCAAGGCCAGGTGAGAGACACCTTTTTTGGTGGGCTTCGAACAGTCGCCGAGGGTGAGCTTGTTGCGCATGAGAACCTGGATACCAACAAAGGACTTCGTCAGTGAATCAAGAACAAGCCGGTTTGATTATGCTCGCTGTGGCAGTGGTGGCATTAGGCCTCGTGGCATGGGGATGGTCGAACCGAAAGCGCAAGCATGCCGATTGGGCACAGCACTTAGTGACTCAGATTCCCACAAGTATCCCCACCTCCTCTCTAGAGGGGCTCTACATTGCTACTACCGAAGAGTCCAAGCCTTTAGAGCGCATAGCTTTTGGGCCCCTCGCCTTTCGATCGAAAGTGGGCCTGTTTTTTCATCCCGAAGGAATAGTGTTTGATGCGCCCGGTTCCTCCCCCTTTCTCATACCCACGAGCGCAGATCTCCAGGCAGGCCTTGCGACGTGGACCATCGATCGGGTTGTTGAACCAGGCGGAATGGTGATGATTCGCTGGTCACTGGGACCTCACCAAGTGGATAGCTATTTTCGCGTGACAGATTCGCAACCTTCAGCTTTGGTAGATGCCGTGAATCAATTAAGAGAGTTGGTCAGATGATCCACGACAAGGCCGTGTTGGTCCTGGAAAACGGTTCGCGCTTTACTGGTAAAGCCTGGGGCGCCCGTGGCGAAACCTTTGGTGAGGTTGTCTTTTCCACCGGTATGACTGGTTACCAGGAGACGTTGACCGACCCCAGCTACGCGGGTCAAATTGTGGTGATGACTGCCCCTCATATTGGCAATACGGGAATGAACGATGACGACGCAGAGTCCCGCAAAATATGGGTGGAGGGTTTTGTTGTGCGGGATCCTGCCCGGCGGGCGTCTAACTTTCGATCGAAGCGGAGCTTGGCGCACGTGCTAGAAGAAGAGGGCATCGTCAGTATCAGTGGTATTGACACCCGCGCCATCACACTCATTTTGCGCGAAGCAGGCGTTATGCGTGGGGCAATCTTTAGCGGCGCGGGATTCGATCTTGACCCGAATGAGCAACTGGCGCGGGTGCTTGGGGCGGCGGGGATGGAGGGGCGCAACCTCTCCCACGATGTCAGTGTTACGACCATGCGAGTGGTGCCGGCGGTGGGGGAGAGCATCGGGCGACTAGCTGTAATTGATTTAGGAATAAAGGAATCCACCGTTCATCATCTTGC
>LIAY01000048.1 GCA_001438965.1 Microbacteriaceae bacterium BACL25 MAG-120322-bin65
ATCATCACGCGAAGCAATGCAGGTGAAGGCTTTCCATTTGACCGCTTGGCTTCGATTTTTAGCACCGTTGTGGCAGTGGCCGGTGGCGTGGGCCTCTTGGCTGGCGGCAGAGCGAGTCACGGTGCTTTCCAGGAAGAGAACTCAACGAGGTGTGCGCTAACCTTTCTGGGTGACGTGGCTTGTAACCGGCGGAGCCGGATATATCGGATCCCATGTGGTCTCCAATCTTCAGCAGGCGGGTTTACCCGTGGTTGTTGTGGACGACCTCTCAACTGGTATTCGGGGCTTCGTGCCTGAAGGAGTGCCCTTCGTTAAAGGGAGTTTGCTGGATACGAATCTTGTGGAAAAAACGCTCCGCGAGTATTCGATAACGGGTGTAATCCACATCGCGGGATTCAAGTTCGCCGGAATCTCTGTGGAAAAGCCGCTTCACACTTACGAGCAAAATGTCACGGCCATGATGTCACTGCTTGCGGCGATGAACACCGTCGGGGTCAAGAAGATTGTCTTCTCCTCGTCGTCATCTGTATATGGGAATGCGGCTTCAGGGCTCGTTTTCGAGGGCCACCCGTTCAATCCCACCTCGCCCTATGGGGAATCTAAGGTGATTGGCGAGTGGATGCTGCGCAACGAGGGAATTGCTCATGATCTCGTGCACACGAGCCTTCGATATTTCAACGTGGTTGGTTCTGGAGATATCACACTTCCGGATGTGAGCCCCTGCAACCTCTTCTCGATGGTCTTTGCGGCTTTGGAGCAGGGACGAGTGCCAGTGATTTTTGGGGATGACTACGACACTCCGGATGGCACCTGTATTCGGGACTACATCCACGTCGCCGATTTAGCCGCTTCGCATGTGGGGGCAGCCAGGCGCATGGATGCGGGGGAGCCTATTGAGCCCGCCTACAATCTCGGCAGTGGAACAGGCACTTCGGTTTCGGAAATCATGACGGCAATCGCTGTTGAAACCGGAATCGACTTTACCCCTGAGATCGGGCCAAGGCGGCAAGGTGATCCCGATCGAGTTGTGGCCTCAGGTGAAAAAGCGGCCAGAGATTTGGGGTGGGCGATGACCCATTCACTGGGCGACATGATTCGATCAGCGTATGAGGCACGAAAGTCGCGATAGAGCCCTAACTGCGCGATGCTCGGTAGGCTGATGTGACAAATTCCCTGTGATGAGGAGCAGTGCATGACGATGAAGAAATCCACCATTTTGGTGACCGGAGGAACCGGGTCTTTCGGTCACGCTTTCGTTCCCATGGCGTTGGAAAAGTATGACCCTGAACGCATCATTATCTATTCGCGAGATGAGATGAAGCAGTGGGAAATGGCCAAACTTTTCCATGGAGACAAGCGAGTCCGCTTCTTTATCGGTGATGTTCGCGATCGGGATCGTTTATATCGAGCGGTGGATGGTGTGGATTTTGTGGTCCATGCTGCCGCCACAAAAATCGTTCCCACCGCCGAATACAACCCTTTTGAGGCGGTTAAGACCAACATTCTGGGTGCCATGAACCTCATCGATGCCTGCATCGATGAGGGGGTGAAGAAGGTGGTCGCGTTATCAACGGATAAAGCGAGTAGTCCGATTAATCTCTACGGCGCAACCAAACTCGCTTCGGACAAACTTTTTGTCGCAGGTAACGCTTATGCAGGCTCCAAACCGACCAGGTTCTCCGTCGTTCGATACGGCAATGTGATGGGCTCGAGAGGCTCTGTGTTGCCGTTTTTCTGGGACGCAGCGAAAAAAAATACACCTTTGCCAATCACGGATGAACGTATGACACGGTTCATGATCACCCTCAAACAGGGCGTCGAGCTGGTGTGGACAGCTTTTGAGGACATGGAAGGTGGCGAAATATATGTTCGCAAGATTCCTTCGATGACCATTACGGACATTGCTGAAGCTGTCGCGCCGGGAAAGTCAACCGAGGTTGTGGGGATTAGGCCTGGTGAGAAACTTCATGAACAAATGATTGGGGCTGAGGACGCTCCTAACACTTACGAATATGGTGACTATTTCAAGATCCTCCCCACCATCAACACGTGGTCACCAAACGTTGACATGGTTAAAGACGGCACCGCGGTGGGTCACGATTTCCTCTATACCAGTGACGCAAATCCTGAGTGGATGAGTGTGGCCGAGCTGCATAAGTGGGTTAGCGAAAATCTGGGCAACTCCAGCGCCGGTTTGGCTCCAGCAGCGAGGGCCTAGGGAGCGCGCAAGGTCATGGGCATTACCGCTATCATTCCGGCACGCGGGGGAAGCACCCGAGTTCCCAGAAAAAACGTCAAGTCGTTTAACGGCCAGGCCATGGTGTCCTGGCCCATCCAGGCTGCGCTCGCCAGTGCTTTTATTGACCGCGTCGTTGTTTCTACTGATGATGACGAGATCGCGCAGGTTGCGATTGCCAGCGGCGCTGAAGTCCCCTTCACTCGGTCAGAAGAGCTCTCCTCCGCTCATGCGGGCACTGCGCCAGTAATTGTTCATGCCATTGACGAACTTGGTATTGCCGATAGTGACGTGGTGATGTGTCTCTACCCGACCGCTCCGGTGCCAGTCTTTGTTTTAGATGAAGCGATAAAAGTCGCGATGGAGCACCCCGAGCATTTCACGATTTCTGTTGGCCGCCATCGTTCCCCGCTAGAGAGAGCGTTGGGGGCTCTGGGAGATGGGTTCATGGCGATCGAGAGCACACGGTCCCTTCTAGCGAGGACCCAGGATCTTCCCCAAAGGTTTTTTGACGCGGGAAAGTTCTATCTTGCTACCGCTGGGTTATGGCGCACTAAAGAAACCATGATGAGCGATCCCTTTGTTCCTTACTATCTGTCTGATTGGGCGAGTGTGGATATGGATGAGCCAGATGATTGGCCGATCGCCGAAGCACTGCATCGGGCTTTTGTCTTGGAAGCCTCGTGAAAGTAGTTGTGCTTGGCGCGACGGGGTTCCTCGGCTCCTACCTGGGGTTTGATCTGGGTCGAAGGGGATGGGATGTTACTGGGGTGTCAAGGACACCTCCGATTGGTTTCACCGATTCACACGTCGTGGGCTCGGCTGGGGACATCGAGGATTTCTTAGGCGCAACATCGTGCGACCTAGTGATCAACGCTGTCGCGATTGCCTCTCATGAAAAGTGTGAGCAGGACCCCACCGCGGCACACGAGATTAACGCGACGTTGCCGGGAGCTTGGGCCAGGACCGCGGGCTCCACGGGGGCTCGCTTCGTGCACATCTCCACTGATGCCGTTTTTGATGGAACTAGTTCACTTCTTTACACTGAGGCCGATGACACCAGGCCGCAGAGCGTTTATGGTCAATCTAAGCTCGCTGGGGAAGAAAGCGTGATGGAGGCGAATCCACAAGCACTGGTGCTCAGAGCCAACTTTTTTGGTTGGTCAAAGGATTCCTCGCGCGGAATCTTGGACTTTTTTGTCAACGCCATGACCCAGGGTGAAAAGGTCAGTGGGTTTAGCGACTATGAAGTTTCTAGTTTGTATATGGCGGATTTGAGTGACGTTCTTGTTGACGCCGTGCAGGCAAAAGGTCAAGGGGTTTATCACGCGGTCGCAGCAAAGCCACTATCAAAATATGATTTTGGGCTGGCCATCGCCGAAGCGGGAGACTTGGATGCTTCCTTTATTCAACCGGGGCTACTTTCTGGGACCAGTGGCCTAGCGGCCAGGGGTCACCACCTGGGGCTCTCCGTAGCGAAAATGGAGGCCTTGCTTGGCAGGCCGCTGCCAAGCACCCAGCAGGGCTTAGCGCGGGCCTTTAGCGAGAGACGAGCCGTGATGGATTACTTTGGTGAGACAAGGGATAACGAGGAGCAGGTATGAAAATTGGCAATCGGTCTATTGGCCTGGATTCTCCTACCTACTTCATCGCAGATGTGGCAGCCAACCATGATGGGGTTTTGGATCGCGCTTTAGAGCTGATGACTCTTGCCAAAAAGGCCGGAGCTGATGCGGCAAAGTTTCAGCATTTTCGTGCCGATCACATCGTGAGCGACAAAGGGTTCAAAGAGCTAGGTGGCCAACAGTCTCATCAATCAAGCTGGTCGCGAAGCGTGTATGAGGTCTACAAAGATGCATCCTTGCCATGGGAGTGGACCAAGCCCTTAGCCGATCACGCCAAGAGCATCGGAATCGACTTTTTTACTAGCCCTTACGACATAGAAGCCATCGATTTTGTCGACGAATTTGTCCCCGCGTACAAGGTCGGTTCCGGCGACATCACCTGGTTAGAGGCAATCGACCATATGGCGTCCAAAGGTAAGCCCATCTTGCTTGCCACGGGTGCGGCAACTTTGGCGGAAGTCCAGAGAGCAGTGGCAACGGTCCAGAGACACGGGGTTCCCTACTCTGTGATGCAGTGCAACACCAACTACACCGGAGTTGTAGAAAACCTTAACCACATTCATCTCAATGTCCTCAACACTTACCGCGAACAATTTCCTGATGCCATTTTGGGGCTCTCTGATCACACTCACGGTGATGTGACGGTGCTCGGGGCGGTGGCGATGGGTGCGCGGGTAGTGGAAAAACATTTCACTGATGACACAGGTCATGAAGGGCCCGACCATCATTTCTCCATGACACCTGCTTCCTGGGCAGAAATGGTCGATCGAACCCGAGACTTAGAAGCATCTTTGGGTAGTGGCGAAAAAGTGGTGGCGGAAAACGAGCAGGAAACCGTGATTATTCAGCGACGCGGATTGCGCTTTGCCAGGCCGCTTGCCGCAGGCCACGTCCTGGGAGCTTCTGATCTAGTGGCCCTCCGACCCGCTACACCCGGCGCGCTAACACCTGATCACATAGATGAGGCGCTTGGTCGAACACTGATTTCTGATGTGGATTTCCACGACATCGTTACTCCTGATCATCTGGGCAAGTCATAGCCGGGCATGAAAATCTTCTTCGTCACGGATCGAGCCGATGCTCACGTCGCTCGATTCGATGCGCTGTTTGAAGGGATTAGTAGCTCTTATTCGCTCGCTACTGTGACTTACTCACCGCAGGGGATTCCGTCGGTGACCCTTGGCGACCACCTGGTTGAAGGCTGGGAAGAAATTCGGGGGTTTTTGGAAACAGAAAAAGTATTGGTCATTTCTGGGCCTTTGGATACTGTGACCTCCGAGCTAGCAGAGGGAAAATATCACCACATCGGAATATCCTGGGCCACCGACGTCATGGTCACGGCGGCTTCTGGTTTTCCTGAGTTAGAGAGCCTGCAATCGACGGTTTTGGGCCTAGATCTCGTCGTGACTGATAATTACGCAACGGAAAATGCCTTCGTGGGCCTTGGTGTTGATGCAAACAAAGTTCTTCGCATTCCCTGGGGTCCAGAGGCGGACTCTTCGAATCACGACGGGCCAGAACAGGGTGACGCCGGCCAACTGGTCACCCGAGCGGACTTTGGGCTTCCTGTGGATCGAAAGATTATTCTTTACCCCCGAAGCCTTGAGCCCCTCTACCAACCAGAGGTTTTTGTTGAGGCGATCGCTCTCGTAGCCAAGGCTCACCCTGAGGTACTCGCCGTTTGTGTTGAGGCTGGCTCGATGGTCGCCGAGATTAAAAAGCAGATCGAGGGCCTATCTGTGGCTGAATTTTTTGCTTGGCAACCCGCGCGACCGCCGGCGGGATTTCAGGGACTGTTAGCAGTATCGGATGCAGTGGTGGTCACACCGAAAACTGATGGAACTTCTGTCACCGTGATGGAAGCCATGCAGGCAAGAATTCCTGTGGTGAGCTCACTCACCTCGGGATCGAGTGAATGGATTATCCACGGCGTCACCGGGTGGAGCTTTCCGGTTGGTAGCGCCGAGGCTTTGGCGACAGCGATTGTTTCCCTGCTTGAAGCCACTGAAGAACACCGCGGCCTTATCGTCGCAAGCGCCCATCGCCTGGTCACCGCTCGGGCCGGCTGGAGCGCGTCGTCATTACGTTTTGCGGATGCGATTCGATCGCTAGCGCCCTAACGCCTTACCTAAACTAAACCGCCACCTGAGTGTTGACACGCCGTGGACTTGACGCGAGCGAATTACACGGGTGTAATTGTGTCAACCACAAGTTTTAGGCCGGTGGACGGCGGTAAAGGAGAACCCGTGAGCGAATATCGGAACTCGGTTCCTGGTAACTGGTTCGCAGACCCCATCAACCTGGGTGTTCCCGGTGTTCGCAAGCCAGACGGTGATGACGGTGCTCTCGCCTGGCAGGCAGATGCCCTATGTTCTCAAACTGACCCGGAAGCTTTTTTCCCCGAAAAGGGCGGCTCCACCAGAGATGCTAAAAAGATTTGCACCCAGTGCGAAGTTAAAGCAGAGTGTCTTGAATATGCGCTGGCCAATGACGAGCGATTTGGCATCTGGGGCGGGCTCTCCGAACGTGAGCGGCGTCGCCTGCGCAGACGCGCTTAGAAGTCTCTGATGCGCGCCAGCGTCGATGTGATTCTGGTTGTTCGCCAAGGCGGAGAACATCTGAGTAACACCCTGCGAGCGATCGGCAATCAGTCTCGTCCGGTGGGCCGCCTGATTGTTGCTGATACCTCTGCGGATTCCACTTTGCGGGCGCAGATTAAGCCGGCATTGGATGAGATTCGCGTTGAGCCAGAAATTATTGACGTGGCATACAACACTTCGTGGTCAGAAGCCGTTGAGGAAGCTATGGCGCACCTGTTTCCAGAAGGCCAAGAAATCCCGGAATCCGCCTGGGTGTGGTTGTTGCGCGATGACATAATGCCTCACCCTTCCGCGCTGGAAAAGCTTGCTCTGAGCGTGGAAGTGGCAACACTAGTCAAGGTCGCAGGTCCCAAGCAGCATGTTGCCAGCCAGCCGACGATGATTCGTGAAATGGGAGAGTCCATAACCCGTTTTGGCGAGCGCATGCCTTTGGCCGAGCGCGAAATGGATCAGGCACAGTATGACCGCCTCAGTGATGTCTTAGCCGTTGGGGAAGCAGGCATGCTCGTTCATGCCCCAACGTTTGATTCTCTCGAAGGTTTTGACCCAGCGCTTTCCCTCATGGATGGGAGCTTGGATTTCTGTATTAGGGCTCGACTATCGGGCCATCGAGTAGTCGTGGTTCCCCGCGCGATTGTCGATGTGGAAAACGGACTTGCCGATTGGTCATTGCGGAAAAAACTTTCCTCTACTCGCGGGCACTACCTAGCTCGGAAGGCGTGGCTATACCGGCGACTCGTGTACTCACCAGTGTGGGCTCTGGGTCCCCTTGTCTTGGTGGCAATCCCCTGGTCGTTGCTGACAGCACTTTTTCACTTAGTGCGCAAACACCCTGATCGCACGGTTTCAGAGGTTGCAGCGGCGCTGGGAAGTGTTCTCGAGATCAGTGCTGTGATCCGAGCAAGAGGCGTTCTATCGCGGTCTCGGACCAACTCGTGGGCCGTAGTCAATGCTCTTCGCCTAGCGCCCGAGGATGTGAGCAAACGCCGGGGAATTCGAGCGCAAGGGAATCGGGCGATAAGGGAAGAAAAGGCCTCGTCTCTGTTGCAACCTCCCGCGATGCCTGCACTTGCCTGGCTGGTAGGAGTGCTCACCGTTGTTGCCGGGATGATATTCGGCCGATGGTGGGGTGCCAGTGCTCTTCTCGGAGGCGGTTTGTTGCCCGTTGCCGGAGATTTTGATGAACTCTGGAATTCCGCGTGGTCGATTGTCCCAACTCAGCTTGGACTGGATGCGCCCGCCCTACCGGCGGATCCCGCGCACTTTATTTTCGCAACACTGGGATCTCTTACCTGGTGGTCGCCGTCTACGGCTTTTGTGTGGTTATTTGTGGCGGCTATCCCGATTGCAGGTTTTATTGCGTGGTGGGGATTCTCCCAGGTCCTTTCTAAAGCATGGAGTACAGCCCTTGTTTCGGCCTTGTGGGCGCTCAGCCCCAGCTTTCTCATCGCGCTTGGCGATGGCCGGGTGGGAGCGGTTATCGCCCACCTGGCTTTGCCTTGGCTTTTTGGAGCCATTGTCACCGCACACCTCTCGTGGCAGCGGGTGGGGCAGGCATCCCTTGCGCTACTGGTGGTCACAGCCATGGCGCCGGTTCTCTGGCCACCCGTAATGGTGGCGGTTATCGTCTATGCCGTCATCACAGGCTTTCGCCAACCTGTGCGGATGTTTGGTGGATTCCTCCCCTTGGTGCTTGGCCCCTCATTGCTTCTAGGGTTACCGCGCTTCTTTTACTGGTGGGGTGAAACGGGCGGTCGGTGGTGGCAAAACGGAGGTGTTCTTTTTGCTGACCCAGGTTTAGGCGTGTCTTTCACCCCAGCAACCTGGTGGCAGATTGCTGGGGGTTGGCCCTCGATGGATCTGCTGGGAAGCCTTGGATGGGACACTGGAACATTTTCCAGCGCGTTGGGATTGGTGTTGGTCGCAGCGGGAGTGTTGCTCGTTCTGATCGCTCTGGCCTCTTTGTCCGTGGCGCGCCCCATTGTGGGGGTTAGTTTCGCGCTTCTTGGTTCTTTGGGCCTGCTCACCGCTACTGCAG
>LIAY01000049.1 GCA_001438965.1 Microbacteriaceae bacterium BACL25 MAG-120322-bin65
GAGTAGTACCCCTGACCGATGAGCGAGCGTCGAACCTGGTTAGCATCGGCTAACGCACGCAGTTCGGCCAAGGTTTCCGCTTCACTCGCTGCCGGCGGTATCACCGATTGGGCGATGTGCGCTACACGCAAATGGCCGGGCACTGCCGCATCCATGAGCTCATCAAGGCTTGAATAGCCAAGGCGATTAAGCATCAATGCTTGCGCATTGGCATCTGTGCCGATGTGGCGTGTGGAAAAGGCAGCGCTCATGTTTACTCCCCGGTCAGTGCTTGGTAAGCGGTGGCGTCTAAGAACTCTGGCAATTCGCTAAAGCGCACCTTGATGAGCCAGCCTGCGCCATAGGGGTCAGAATTGACCGTATCGGGGGCATCCACGACGCCCTGGTTGATCTCGACTACTTCACCGGCAACGGGAGCGAACACTTCTCCCACCGACTTGGTGGATTCCACTTCCCCGACAACGGCGCCGCTTTTTAGAGCATCTCCCACGCCAGGCAGTGCGACATAGACAATGTCTCCGAGGGCGTCCGCTGCGTGGGCGGTAATGCCAATGGTGGCCACATCACCGTCGATGGCAAGCCACTCGTGCTCCTTCGTGTACAAAAGGTTCTCAGGAATTGCACTCATACTGCAGCCTTCTTTCTGGAATAAAACGGAATTTCGTGAACACTAACGCTCAGCAAACTACCTCGCACATCGACAAACAATTCTGTGCCCAGCGCACTAAGACCCTGATCGACATAGGCCATCGCGATGGGATATCCCAGCGTGGGTGAGAGCGCCCCTGAGGTGACCTCCCCCACGACGTTTCTGCTCGCATCAACAACGTGGTAGCCGGCACGAGGAGCTCGCTTGCCCTCGGCCACAAGGCCAACCAGCACCCGGGTCGAAGCCTCGTCAGCAGCTGATGCGGCAAAAGCGCCCACAAAATCATCTTTGGTGTTATCCACCACACGGGCTAGACCAGCCTGAGCGGGTGAATAATCAATCCCTAATTCGTGGCCATAGAGAGGCATGCCAGCTTCGAGGCGCAAAGTGTCTCGACAGGCCAGGCCGCAACGGATCAGACCGTGGGGCGAACCGGCCCTCTCCAGATCCGCCCAGACGGCAGAGGCAATGGCGGAGGGGACAAACACTTCATATCCATCCTCCCCGGTATATCCAGTCCGGGCAATCAGGATGGGCTCGCCGTGAAATTCACCGGTGATAAAGCGGTAGTAGCGAAGCTGGTCCATGGGGCTATCCAGACTGATAGATGACCCCAGCATGATGTCTCTGGATAGGGGGCCCTGGACCGCAATCAGCGCCCAAGCGTCAGTGTCATCAACGACGCGCACCTCAAAGTTTGCTGAGCGTTGGGAGAGCTCCCGGAAGGCAACTTCTCGGTTAGAGGCGTTGGCCACGATCAGGAAACGATCGCCAGAGAGGCGATAGACAATCAGGTCATCAAGTACTCCGCCCAAGGCGCCCAGCAGTAGAGAATATTTTGCCTGCAGCATGTCAATCGACGAGAGTCGATTGCTCAGCGCATAATCCAAAAAGGCTGCCGCATCCGGGCCTTCGACATTAATTTCTGCCATGTGGGAGAGATCAAAAATCCCGGCGGCCTTGCGCACAGCATGATGCTCTTCTAAATCCGAGGTGTAGCGCACGGGCATGTCGAAGCCGGCAAAGTCAGTGAAGCTCGCACCTGCTGCCACATGCACATCGTGCAGTGGAGTGTGTTTTCCCGCCATGAGTCCCCCGAGTCACCATCATGAATAGATTCGCTGTGACTCCCCCTCTGTCATTGGCCTGAGAGTTTCACGCCCTGAGGCGCTTTCACCGTCGGCGGGAATAAGAATTCATTCCACTTTTCAGAGTGGCCTCGCTAAGCGGTACGGGTGACCTGAGAGATTGGCGGGGAGGCTTGCTCCTTCGGTGACATCACAACATCTGATGTCTCTCCCGCATAGCGTATGGCCCTATATGAAGTTTGTTATCAACAGATTAGCAGGCACTCCAGGGCGCATTCCTCGCCACGCCTCCAGTGAAGCTTTAGGGTCGAGCCACTTCAATAAGAGCCTCGTTGCGCCTGGCAAAACCTGGCTTCCAGGGTGGGTCATAACGGCCATAAAAGACATCACCTAGGGCATCTAGGCCCGCTTTTTCAAGACTCTGACGCAGCGCAACAGCGTTTTCTACAACATGGCCTTCTCGCCACGTTCCGTTGAACCGTCTGGCAACTACTCGCCTGGGCGCAACAGCCACCACACTGACACGGGCGTCGGAGGGAACCGGTGCATCCCCCGGGTCCATGCCGTTTGGCAACACAAAGCTGATCACATGAGAGCCCGAGTGTTGTGGGGCCTGAAGAACGGGAGATGTCATCGCTATTTGTTGGCTTGCCTGGTTGGAACCAGATATGTAGCGAACCAGGGCGCCAAAGCCTCGGTTGCCAGCGTTATACAAAGTGTCTTCGACCTCACAGGAGATCAACGTGTGGGCTGGATAATCCCGAACCTCGGTTAGCCGATCGAGCTTTTCCACCACGGTATACGCCTGAATATCTGTCATCTCATCCCCCTGTTATCGAACACTAGTCTGGTTGCCATGAGCATTGATGTGAAACGAGCGCAGGAAATCTCAGCGCGCATACCCCACAACTTCACCCTCGGGGTGGCCACCTCGTCGTGGCAAATTGAGGGATCGAGTTCCTCACGTGGAAAGAGCATCTGGGATGACTTCGCGGAGACCCCTGGCAACGTGGTAGATGGCGCCACGGCAGACCCAGCGTGTGACCACCTGAACCACATTCCCGAAGATTTGGATCTGCTCTCTGGTTTAGGTGCCAATGCGTACCGCTTTTCTCTCTCCTGGCCACGAGTCATCCCTGAGGGCACCGGCAAAATTTCGCGATCAGGCCTTGGCGTTTATGACCGCATTGTCGATGGCGCATTAGAGCGAGGGCTCACCCCCTTCGCCACGCTCTATCACTGGGATTTGCCCTCTGCCTTGCAAGAAAAAGGTGGCTGGCTTTCGCCTGATAGCCACCAATGGTTTAGTGAATACGCCCACGTGGTGGGAGAACATTTTGCGGATCGCGTGGAGCACGTGGCGACGTTAAACGAACCCTGGGTGTCCGCCTTTCTCGGTTACGCAGCAGGAATTCACGCCCCCGGGGAACAAAACCCGGCCGCAAGTTTAGAAGTCTTCTACCGGCTGATGGTTGCTAGCGGGCATGGAATCAGAGCCCTGAGGGCTGCTGGCGTGAAAAACCCTGGCCTGGTGCTCAACCTCACCACGATCATTGCTGAGGATGAAGATATTGTGCCGACTTCCACCATCATTGATGGGCTACAGAACAGAATTTTCTTAGACCTGTTGGCAAACCGCGGAATTCCAGATGACATCGTGGCGGCCACCTCCTCGATTACCGATTGGTCGTTTGTCACCTCCGAGGGCCTGGCCATGGCAGCAGAACCCATCACCTGGCTTGGCATCAACTACTACACCCCCACGCGGGTCGCATCGTTGTCCAAAAATGCCGGAAAAATAGTGGGACAGGACGCCAGCGTGTATCCCGGGGTGAGCAACGTCTCGTTTGTTCCCCGATCACCTAGAACGGCCATGGGGTGGGAAATTCACGCACCCAGCCTCACCCAAACCCTGCTGACCACCGCCTCAAGACTTCCGGGCGTGCCACTGTATGTAACCGAAAATGGCGCCGCCTTCGACGACACTGTGACCGAGACTGGTATCCACGATGAAAACCGCGTGGACTACTACGCCTCACACATCTCCGCTGCCCTCGATGCCCTCGACCAGGGGGTCGATTTACGGGGCTATTTCGCCTGGTCGCTTTTTGACAACCTTGAATGGGCCGAAGGCTGGACCAAGCGGTTTGGGATTATTCGAGTCGACGCCTGGAGCCAGATTCGAACCCCAAAAGATAGCGCGTTGTTCCTTCGGGAAATCTTCTCAACAGCCCGGTAGCTCTGGGCCTAGCCCTTGATCGAACCTGCCAGGAGACCCCGCACAAAGTAACGTTGCAGCGCAAAGAAGACAATCAAGGGCACCACGATAGAAACGAAGGCACCGGCGGTCAGCACTTCCCATCCGGACCCTCTAGTTCCGACCATTTCTGCCAGGCGAACCGTCATCGGGGCCACAGACTTTGATCCAGCGCCGAAGGTAAGTCCCACGAGAAGGTCATTCCACACCCAGAGGAACTGGAAGATCAAGAAGGAAGCGATAGCCGGGATGCTCAAGGGCAGGACAATCTTGGTAAACAACGTAAACCAATTTGCGCCATCCACTCGCCCGGCTTCCACCAGCTCCCGGGGTATCTGACGCAAAAAGTTGTGAAGCAAGAAAATGGCTAAGGGTAACCCGAAGATGGTGTGAGCAATCCAAATCGGGATGTAGGTTCCGGTAATACCTAGATCGGGAATCAGGGTAACTCCCCCAATAACCAAACCCTTTGCAAAAAGCTGGAGAAGAGGAATCAAAGTCAACTGGAGCGGAATAACCTGGAGCGCAAAAATGGTAAAGAAAATAGCGTCTCGGCCTTTGAACTCAAACCATGCCAACGCATAAGCGGCAAAAACAGCCAGCGTAATGGGGAAAATAACCGAGGGAATTGTGACAGCAAGGCTGTTGAAAAAGTAGAGGAACATCGGTGGGTTCACGCCGGTTCCCACGAACAATGCCTTCTCATAGTTTTCTAGAGAAAAGGAAGGGTTAGCAAAGAACGTCCACCACCCGGAGGTGTTGATGTCTTTCTCTGGCCTAATCGAGGTGACTAACAATCCGAAGGTGGGAATAGTCCATATCACCGCAATCAAGATGGCAGCCGCAGAGGCCATCGGTGAGCTAAAAATGTCTTTAGCTTTTTTCCGCGTGCTCAGCTCTGGCAGGGAAGGTGTGCTCATTATCGCTCCGTCCTCTCCAAACGCAGTTGTCGCACGTTGTACCAAATAATGGGGACAACGGCGACGAAAAGGATGACAGCAAGCGCGCTACCTTGACCATAATTGAGTTGCCTGAACGACTGAGAATACATTTCGTTGGCGATCACGTTGGTCTGAAAATTACCACCGGTCATGGTTCGCACGATATCGAACACTTTTAAGGTTCCAATCGTAATCGTGGTGAGCACTACCACCAGCGTGCTGCGAATCATCGGGAGCGTTACTTGGATGAAACGGCGCCAACTGCTCGCCCCATCCAACATTGCGGCTTCAACAATTTCGTCAGGAACGTTCTTCATCGCCGCCGAGAGAATTACCATGGCAAATCCGGTTTGAATCCAGACCAGGACCGCGATAAGAAAGAACGTATTCGCTGGGGCTTCTAAGAGCCAGTTACGCGGTTCAATCCCAATCTGGCGCGCGATGGCATTGAGTAGCCCTATTTCTGGCTTATCGGGGTTGGGCTCGAAGTTATAGAGGAAACCCCAGATAACGCTGGCGCCAACGAAGGAAATCGCCATGGGCATAAACACCAATGACTTGATCACGCCAGCTCGCTTCATCCGGTCGGTCATGTAGGCAATCGACAAACCAATCACGGTAGAAATCAGTGGAACGAACACAACCCACAGCGCCGTATTACGCAAAACAACTTGAATTTCCGGGATAGTGAAAGCCCACACATAGTTATCAAAACCGATAAAGCTCTCACTGCGTTTGTCCATAAAGGACATCCAGATGGTCCGAAGGGCTGGATAAATAAGCCCAACCAAGAGCAACAACAGGGCGGGACCTAGGAATATCCCGTAGCGCAGCCACCCCTGCCACTTGACCGAAGCTCGCGATCCGATCAAGAACAGCGCATAGACAACGGCGGCAAACGAGACGAGAGCGATAACGAGAAGTGTGAGATTCGGGAGAATGACATCCCAGACAGATCCGCGCATCGTTTTCTATCTCTCCCTCACCTTAACAACAACATTGTTGCGATCGATTGGGGGATGCGCTCCTGAGAACGCACCCCCCAACCGATGTTACGTGACTAGTTGTTGACTAGCTAGCTGGCCAGGTTGCCTCAATGGCATCCAGGACATCTTGATTAGCTTTGTCTTCAGCAATCCACGCAGTCATCTCGGTCCAGAAGGAACCAGCACCCACTTCACCGGGCATCAAGTCAGATGCGTCGAAGCGGAAGGTGGTGGCGTTCTGGAGGATTTGAACTGCCACAGCGTTAACTGGGTCAGCCACGTTGGCAGTGTCCAGGCCGAGGTTCGCGGAGAACCATCCACCCAGAGCAGCCTTCTTGTTGTTCCACTCAGGAGTGGTCAAGTAGTGCTGCACAGCTGCCACGGCAGGAGCGTCACTGAAGGCACCAACGAACTCTCCACCACCGAGGGCAGGAGTCTGGTCAGCACTGACACCGGGGAAGTAGAAGGTAGAAATTCCACCCTCAACGTCGGTGTCTTCAGGGCTCACAACGGTTGCGCCGTAGTCTCCTACGAGGATTCCACCTAGGAAGGAAGCCTGGCGGTGCATGGCACAAGAGCCATCCACAACACCGGAGCCACCCTCAGAGAAGCTGGTGGTTGCGATCGCAGAAACGTTACCGACGTAGTCAGAGTTCTTCAGGATCTTGCCGGCTTCACCGATAACTTCCAAGACCTTGGGGTCGTTGAAGGGCATCGAGTGGTCAACCCATGCGTCGTAGGTTGCAGCATCCTGGAAACGAAGCATCAAGTCTTCCATCCAGTCCGTTGCAGCCCAACCGGTAGCGGCACCAGATTCGATACCAGCACACCATGCGTTTCCAGCGAAGTCGCTAGCAGCGATTTCGTCGGACAGGGTCAGCATTTCATCCCATGTGGTGGGGGTAGCCCAGCCGTTGTCAGCGAAAGTCTTGGGCGAATACCAGACGAAGGACTTCACGTTAGCACCGAGAGGTGCTGCGTAGAAGGTGCCATCGACGGTGCCATAGGTCTTCCAGTCAGCGGTGTAGTTCTCATCCACTGAAGCCGAAACGGTATCAGAGGCGGGAACCAAGTTGGCTGCAAATGACTTCAGCAGGCCTGGCTGGGGGAAAATAGCCAGGTCCGGTGCGGTTCCACCCTCAACGCGAACAGCAATCTGTTCTTCGAATGCCTGGTCCCCGTTCCACTCAATGGTGATTCCGGTGCAGTCTTCGAAGTCGACGAAGGACTCCTGGAAGAGGGTTGATTCGGGCTCAATGATGGTCGTGTAGATCTCTACAGTTTCACCCTCGTTGCCCATGTAGTCTGCATAAGCTTCACAGCCAGCAGCCACAGTGGCCTCGGAACCAGTGTCAGTGGTTGTTTCTTCGCTGCCAGCGTCGGCAGCACAGCCGGCCAATGCCAAAGCGGCCACAGACAGTGTGGCAAAGCCGAGCATGGTGCGGCGAGATGCAAAGTGCCTCATATGTACTCCTTGTTTATCGATTAGGAATGCCCGCTGCGCGGCGCGGCGCACCGCACCGTAGGCACTTCCAACATAACAAGACTTCGGAACCGGTTCCACTAATTTTGGCATCTTTTAGATAACGGAACCCATCGGAACCGTTCCATCGTGTTGCAATCGTTGGCCTACTCCTACTACTCGTCACCAGAGCGCGTTAGACGGAATATCTCCAGTGCTTCGTCGACCGTTTTGTGGGTGGTTTCTAGAAGTGAGACAAGGTTGCTGGAATTCAACAAATCTTGGTGATCCAGAGTTCCCAAAGGAGAGATACCGGCTAGTTGCCAGGCTTTCTCGAGGGGGTCGTCGGATAATTCAATTTCGGTCGGCCAGGGTAAGGAAAGATCTAGGCCTTTGAGGTATTCCAGGGTGGTTCGCACGGTTTCCTCTGTTTCGGCAAGGGCCACTAGGTCGACGTCACTCGCGGAGAACTCTTCTAAGTATTCGATCTCTGCTCGCGGGTAGGGGTCATCTTCCAGCCATGAGATGACTCGAAATCTGCGCTCGCCACGAGCAATAACTTCTAGGGGACCCTCGGGGGCTTCTATCTGGAGGACGCGAGCGGTGGTGCCAACGTCAAACCGGTGCTCTCCCCCACCAACTTCTGATCCACGCTCAATCAACACGACGCCAAACTCGGAGGGCTCCTGATCGAGAATGGCCCCCATCATTTTCAAGTAGCGCTCTTCAAAAACGCGAAGCGCTAGAGGCATGGAAGGGAATAGTACTGAGCCCAAGGGGAACATCGGCATGATTGGCATACCTACAGAAAACCACTGCCGCGGCCAAACAACAAGATGGCCCAGTGGATTCCCAGTCTCGGGACAAGCCCTCGGCTATCGAGCCTTCGAAAAACTTAGGAACTAAAGCGGAATTCGACTACGTCGCCATCTTTCATGACGTAGTCCTTGCCCTCAATGCGAGCTTTCCCCGCAGCGCGGGCTTCAACCAAGGAACCACTGGCAATGAGGTCATCGAAAGAGGTCACTTC
>LIAY01000050.1 GCA_001438965.1 Microbacteriaceae bacterium BACL25 MAG-120322-bin65
AACCCAGTGCGGCTGTGCTGAGCACGCGAAATAAACCAAAGAAAATAGGCATCTGTAGCAACAATGGCAAACAGGACGAAAACGGATTTGTTCCGGCTTTGCTGTAGAGCGCCATGGTCTCACGCGACATAGCCTCGCGGGAGAACTGATCTTTCTTACCCTTGTACTTGTCCTGAATCTTTTTGAGATCAGGAGCAATTTCCATCATTCTTCGCTGGCTCTTGATCTGGCGGACAAAAACTGGAATCAAGGCGGCTCGCACAATCAACACCAGCGTCGCAATAGCCAGAACCCACGTAGCGCCAGAAGCGGGGTCCATCCCCAGGGACTCAAGGGTCGAGTGAGCGCCCGCGAGCACCGCTTCAATCACCCAACGAATGGGCCACAAAATAGTGTCGAAAATTCCCAATGGTTTACCTTCCCTTTACCCGAACAAATCCTAGGCGCCCAATTTCGTAAGACGCGCGAAGTCTCTCGGGTGGATCATCAATCCCACCCTTAGCCCAGGGGTTGCAGCGCAGTAGTCGCAGCGACCCCAAGCTTATGCCCCAAAGAACACCATGGTACTGAATAGCTCTAAGTGAATAGAGCGAGCAACTGGGGTAATACCGACACACGTTGCCATATAACGGAGAAATCACCGCGCGGTAAACCAACAGTATTCCCAAGGCGATATTGCGCGGAAGTAAAACAACCCACAAGCCGAGGTGCCTCATTGGCTCGATGCCTTCGATGTGGCCTGATTCCAAGCAGCCCGTAATTGATCAAAATCTGCGGTAGCAGCAGGAGCTAAAGCCCTCACCACGACATCTGCCCCTACGGGGTGAATCCGCAGCGCTTCGGCAGCTAAGTAACGCAACCGTCGCTTGACTAAGTTGCGCACCACAGCGCCCCCGACACTTTTCGATACGACGAAACCATACCTGCTCGGAGACTCTTCTGAGGTCGCTTGAGAAGTCATCACAAAAAATTCGGTGACACGACGCTGCCCACGGCGCTGAACACTGCGCAGATTAGCTCCGGTGACAATGCGATGGTCCCGCGCTAACACGGGGCACTCCTTGGACTAAGCAGAAAGCTTGGTGCGGCCCTTACGGCGACGCGCAGCAAGAATGGCTCGACCTGCACGGGTACGCATACGCAACCGGAATCCGTGAACTTTCGAACGACGGCGGTTATTGGGTTGGAACGTACGCTTACTCATGGCAAGTTACTCCTAGATGCGACCCGGCAGTTACCGGAAACCTTAGCCCCAATCGGGGACATCTTAGGATAAAGCCGAAACCACCCGAGGTCAAATAAAGATTTTTACTTGCAGTTATCCACAGGTACTCTTTAGGGTGACCACAAGGCCAACACTTGGCTCAATAGAGTGTGACTCTGGTACATCGTTTAGTTCTCTAAGGAGCGTCCCGTGAGTAATTCAGAGACCGACGTGCTCGCTCTCTGGCATAACATCAAGGGTCACCTCACCACAGACAACCGCATATCACCGCAGCTCTGGGGCTTTCTTGACCTCGTCGAGCCTCGCGGTGTCATGGCTGGTGTTCTTTACCTTGAGGTCCCCAACGAACTAACTCGGGGCATGTTGGAGCAACGCGTCAGGCTCCCCCTCCTCGCCGCTCTCGAAGTTATAGAGGATTCCGAAATCTCAAGTTTCGCGATCGTGGTTAACCCTGAAATCGACAGCGACGTACTTCGAATCCCTACAGACAGCGCGATGGCGCCAGAAGCAGCCAGCTACGTCGAAGCCGAACTTTCATCGTCATCGGCCCAACACCAGTCAAGGCTTAATCCAAAATACGGTTTTGATAGTTTCGTGATTGGCTCTTCGAACCGGTTCGCCCACGCAGCGGCCCTGGCTGTAGCCGAGTCGCCGGCCAAGGCTTACAACCCGCTTTTCATTTATGGCGGCTCAGGACTCGGTAAGACGCATTTACTCCACGCGATCGGCCACTACGCTCAAACACTTTTTAAGGGGCTTCGTGTTCGATATGTGAGCTCAGAAGAATTCACCAACGACTTCATCAATGCCATCGCTAATAACAGAGCGCCAGAATTCCAGTCACGATATAGAGAAATCGACATTCTCCTTATCGACGACATCCAGTTTTTACAGGGTAAAGACTCCACGCAGGAAGCTTTCTTTCACACCTTCAACACTCTCCATGACCACAACAAACAGGTTGTTGTGACAAGCGATTTACCACCGAAGCAACTCACCGGTTTTGAAGACCGAATGCGCAGTCGATTTGAGTGGGGTTTGATCACAGACGTTCAGGCGCCAGATCTCGAGACCCGTATCGCAATTTTGCGCAAGAAAGCCGCTAGTGACCGAATAGACGTGAGCGATGAGGTTATGGAATACATGGCCTCGAAAGTCTCTTCAAATATCCGGGAGTTAGAGGGCGCCCTTATCCGGGTGACAGCCTTCGCTAATTTGACCAAAACAATCGTTGATGTGTCTTTAGTAAAGACGGTACTCAAGGACCTTGTCCTCACCGAAGAGACCAACATTGTCGCACCGTCAGACATCATCAGCATCACAGCAAGCTTTTACCAATTAGGGGTCGAAGACCTCTACGGGTCCTCTAGATCTCAAAGCACCGCCTTGGCGCGCCAGGTTGCGATGTACCTCTGCCGCGAAATGACAAGCTTGTCGCTGCCTAAAATTGGGCAGCTTTTTGGCAATCGCGACCACACCACCGTGATGTATGCGAACAAAAAAATCGGTGAGCTTATGAAAGAGCGCCGGTCGCTCTATAACCAGGTGACGGAAATCACGAGCAAAGTCAAACAAAACAACAATTACTAGCTCGTAAAATAAACCTCTACTTGAGGGTTTCCCACACTGTGGATAACCTGTGAACAAGTAGAGGTGGCCTGGGGACGACACGCTCTCGTTATCCACAAGGAAAATTTCCTAGTGCTCTGAACCAAAAATTGATCCACACTCGCCACATGTTATGCAACCCTCTATCAACAACTAACACGATTGTAGTTTCCTTATGGAATCTGATTTCTTCAAGACCTATCCACTTATCCACAAAGGTTATGAGTATTTCTTTAACTTAAATATTTCCAGTGCCTAATAACCAAGCGCTCCCCAGCAGCACTGCTTTGTGCCAGAATCAAGTACTTACTTGTGTCACGTTAGGTCAGGTGTGTTGTGAAAGTTGAAGTCAATAAAGACGTATTCAGTGACGCGGTGTCTTTCGCTGTTAAATTGTTGCCTCAGCGAACCACCTTGCCCATCTTAAGTGGTGTCTTGATCGTGGCTGGAGATAACTCCGTCACCATTTCCTCATTCGACTATGAAGTATCGGCAAAGACGCGCGTCGAAGCCTCAGTCGAAACTGAGGGCAAAGTCTTAGTCTCTGGCCGGCTCTTAGCTGAGATCGCACAGCGCCTGCCCGACGACACGGTAAGTCTCGAACTGGTCGGAACTTCCATGAGCGTGAAATCAGGCTCAGCTAAGTTCACTTTGGCGACAATGCCTATTGAGGAATATCCCAACCTTCCTGAGATTGAGGGCATTTCTGGATCTTTGCCCGGAGACGAATTTGCTAGCGCAGTTAGCCAGGTGGCTACAGCCGCATCACGCGACGATGTAACACCGGTCATCACTGGCGTACTGCTTGACGTCACCTCGACAGCCGTAACAATGATGGCAACAGATCGCTATCGGGTAGCAGCTAAAGAGGTGGCCTGGAAGGCGGATGGCGTAACTGATGAGGGCTTGCAGGCGCTGATTCCAGCTCGGACCTTAGCGGAAATTGGTAAAACTTTTTCTCATGCTGGTGAGCTCACGATCACTATTAATGTTGGTGGCGAAAGGGAACTGGTCGCTTTTAGTTCCGCGCAGCGCACCGTTACCACACTGCTGATTAAGGGTTCCTTCCCGCCGGTGCAAAAACTTTTCCCCACATCAACACCTGATTACGCTGTGGTTAACACCAACGACCTCATTGAAGCCACACGTCGGGTCGCACTAGTTCTTGATCGAGAAGCACCTCTTCGATTTACCTTTAACGCGGACGGCGTCGGGTTAGAAGCGTTAGGTTCCGAACAAGCCCAGGCTTCAGAGACGATCGATGGCCATCTTGTTGGACAAGATTGCGTCGTTTCACTTAAACCACAATTTCTCATCGACGGATTATCTTCAGCACATAGCGATTTTGTCCGGGTTGCGTTCACTCAAACGGATAACCCCAATAAGCCCGGTCCTGTTCTCATCACTGCGCAGAAATCTCAAGACAGTGATGACACACACTCTTATCGATACTTGCTCCAACCCAACTTGTTGATGCGATAGCCAGCTCCCCAGCTGTGTGGATTAGGGAACTAGCGCTAACAAGGTGGCGGAACCACAAAGAGACTCGGGTTTCGTTGCAACCAGGGGTCAGTTTATTTGTTGGGCCTAATGGCCAGGGTAAAACTAACATTTTGGAAGCTATCGGCTACTTATCTACTCTGGCGTCGCATCGCGTTAACGGGGCCCAAGCGTTGATTTGCGACACCCATGATGATGCCACCATTTTTGGCACACTTTCCCACCAATCAAGGGATGTAACCGTCGGGCTTACGCTAAAGCGGCGTGGCGCAAGTGCTGCGACCGTCTCGGGTAACACGGCCAAAGTTTCCGAGGTTCCCAGATGGGTCTCGGCGGTGCTGTTTGCGCCCGAGGATTCTGCGATTGTGCGAGGTGAACCAGGTTTCAGACGCGCTTTTCTAGACCATCTCGTGATTAGTGGGTCCCCCAGTATGGCTGCGGTGTACCAGGACTTCGATCGCGTGCTCAAACAACGCAATAGTTTGCTTAAGTCCTTACGGAAAAACGGTCCGAGGGGCGAGTTATCTACTCTCGATGTGTGGGATGAAAGTTTTATTTCCCTTAGTGCTGAAATTGTTGATCAGAGGATGGAGCACCTCTTGGGAATTTTGCCACTGGTCAATAGCAACTACGCCACCATCGCTGGGGGGGATGAAGTCCAGGCGACTTATATTCCTAAGGGATATTCTCTACCTTCCGATCGCGTGGAGCGCTTAGAAATCAAGAGTGCTTTGACCGCAGCCCTCGCTCTGCACAGGAAAGACGAGATAGATCGCGGAATGTCGTTGATCGGCCCACAACGCGATGATCTCGAATTGTTGATTTCACAACGCCCAGCTAGATCACACGCGAGCCAAGGAGAAACCTGGTCGTTGGCATTGTCTTTGCGCTTGGCAACAGCTACGTGGCTCAAGCAGGAGAGGCCCAGCGGAGACCCGATCATTATGCTCGATGATGTTTTTGCGGAATTAGATGCTAAGCGTCGTGGGCATTTGGTGGAGATGATTAGCGGCTATGAACAAATTTTGATTACAAGTGCTGTGGAGGAGGATGTTCCTCAGTCTCTTCGCGGCCAGGTTTTTGATGTGGCAGGCGGGGTGGTGACACCTCGATGACAGATTCAGAGGCCGCCAAGGTGTATCGCAGATTGCGCCAGAAATTTGGTGGTTATCGTCGCTCTGCTGGCCCAGGCGAGCCCACGTCAGATTCAGTTCCTTTCGGAAACCGCCGCGACCCACAGTCTTTCGCTGACGCCGTGGGCTTTCTGAGCGAGACGATGGGATGGAATGCCAACATCGCCCAGGCCGAGTTGATTGAACACTGGGCCGACATTGTTGGTGATGATGTCGCCGCTCACACCACACCATCGGGGTGTAGCGAGGATATTTTGGAGATCCAATGTGACTCCAGCGCATGGGCTACCCAGTTGCGACTAATGAAGAGCAGCCTGCTGGTATCTCTTTCGGATCGATTCCCTCACGCAGGCATCAGCGACATCAGCGTCAAAGCACCGGGTGCCCCCTCTTGGAAACATGGTCGCCGCTCCGTCCCAGGGCGTGGCCCGCGGGATACTTACGGCTAGAAACCCCTAATTGGTGGTCACCGAAAATATCTGTCCCCACAGGGCCGAAATCAGCTGTTTTAGGGGCCTTTTTTGGTAGACTGAAGGCCAACCGCATCGAGTAGCCAAAAGCAGTGCTTAATGTGGCCTTAATTTCATTTCAGGAGACGTCGAGACCATGACTAGTGCGCCGAAAAAAACTTCCGAAGAAGAATCTTACGGCGCCAGCGATATCCAGGTTCTTGAAGGGCTAGAGGCGGTTCGTAAACGCCCGGGAATGTATATCGGATCGACAGGCCCCCGAGGATTGCACCATTTGGTGTATGAAATTGTCGATAACTCCGTTGATGAGGCGCTTGCCGGGCATTGCGACCACATTGACGTACTCATTCTCGCTGATGGTGGCGTCAAGGTTGTCGATAATGGCCGAGGCATTCCTGTTGACGAGCACCCGGTGGAAAAGCGATCTTCGGTCGAGGTTGTGCTCACCACGCTCCACGCCGGCGGAAAATTTGGCGGTAGTGGTTACGCGGTATCCGGTGGACTTCATGGGGTGGGCAGCAGCGTGGTTAATGCTCTTTCTCAGAAACTTATGGTGGAGGTTCATCGCCAAGGGAGCGCCTGGACCCAGTCTTACCAAGATGGTGTCCCTGACGCACCGCTGATCGAGGCGGGACCAGCGGATGACACAGGAACCACCATCACTTTTTGGCCAAGTTCGACAATCTTTGAAACAGTGGAATTTGAGTACGAGATTCTTCGTACCCGTTTTCAACAGATGGCTTTTCTGAACAAGGGTCTGACGATAACGCTCTTAGACGAGAGGCCTAGTGCCGAGGGCCGCACAGATTTGTACATGTATGAACAGGGTCTTGTTGATTATGTGGAGTACCTCAACAACGCGAAGAAGACTGAAGTTGTGCACCCGGACATTATTTCTTTTGAGGCGGAAGACACCACACGAAAAATTTCCTTAGAAGTGGCGATGCAGTGGACTAACGCTTATTCCGAAAGCGTGCACACCTACGCCAACACCATCAACACTCACGAGGGTGGAACCCACGAAGAAGGCTTTCGGGCAGCCCTAACCACACTTGTCAACCGTTTTGCACGATCCGCAGGCATATTGAAAGAAAAAGACGAGAACCTCACCGGAGACGATGTACGCGAAGGACTCACCGCTGTTGTCTCGGTCAAGCTTGGTGAACCACAGTTTGAAGGCCAAACCAAAACCAAGCTAGGTAATACCGAGGCGAAATCTTTTGTTCAAAAAGTCACCGGCGAACACCTTGGTGATTGGTTTGAGAGAAACCCCGCTCAAGGAAAAGATGTGGTGCGTAAGGCGCTTCAGGCGTCGCAAGCCCGTATTGCTGCAAGAAAAGCCCGCGAACAAACCCGACGTAAAGGGCTACTCGAATCCGGTGGCATGCCTGGAAAACTCAAGGATTGCCAGTCCAAGGACGCGGCATTGAGTGAAGTTTTCTTAGTAGAGGGTGATTCAGCCGGTGGTAGTGCCGTCTCGGGGCGAAACCCGGAAACCCAGGCGATCCTTCCGCTCCGCGGAAAAATCCTGAATGTGGAAAAAGCTCGACTCGATCGAGCGCTGGGCAATACAGAAATCCAGGGCATGATTACGGCTTTTGGTGCTGGTATTGGGGAAGATTTCGACGTAGAGAAAGTTCGGTATCACAAGATCGTGTTGATGGCCGATGCCGATGTTGATGGTCAGCACATCACCACCTTGTTACTAACGCTGCTGTTTAGATACATGCGGCCACTGATAGAAAAGGGCTACGTCTATTTGGCTCAGCCGCCCTTGTATCGCATCAAGTGGTCCAATTCCGAGCACGATTATGTTTTTAGCGACCGCGAGCGAGATGCCCTGATCGAAGACGGGAAGAAAAACGGCAAGAAGCTTCCCAAAGATAATTCTGTGCAGCGCTACAAAGGCCTTGGCGAAATGAACCACCAAGAGCTGTGGGATACCACCATGAACCCCGAGACTCGTACCCTGATGCAGGTGACACTCGAGGACGCCGCTGTCGCGGACACCGTCTTTAGCACCCTGATGGGTGAGGACGTGGAAGCCCGACGAACCTTTATTCAACAAAACGCCCGCGACGTTCGTTTCTTAGATATTTAGGGCAGGACAATGGCAGACGAAACAGCATCCGCAGCACCCAGGGACCGAATCGAGCAGGTCGATCTTCAAGTAGAAATGCAACGGTCCTACTTGGACTACGCCATGAGCGTCATCGTGGGTCGCGCACTACCCGACGTTCGCGACGGCTTAAAACCGGTGCACCGACGCGTTCTCTACGCCATGTATGACGGTGGCTACCGTCCCGATAAAGCGTTCTCCAAATGTTCTCGCGTTGTCGGGGACGTGATGGGAAAGTTCCACCCTCACGGTGATAGTGCCATTTATGACGCACTCGTTCGTCTGGTTCAGCCCTGGAGCCTTCGTTACCCACTGGCGTCCGGGCAAGGAAACTTC
>LIAY01000051.1 GCA_001438965.1 Microbacteriaceae bacterium BACL25 MAG-120322-bin65
CTCAGGGTACACAGCCAGAGACTAGTTTTGTGGGCGCCTTTGCTAAAGGCCCACACCGCGCCTAGACTAGCCCTCGGTGGTTGAAATCTGCCAAGCTTTGCTGTGCCCAGAAAAGTATCTATCCACTGGATTCACTAAGGCCCCAGGCTTGGATTTCATGCCCTAGGGCGGTGGCTCAATTGGTAGAGCAGCGGTCTCCAAAACCGCAGGTTGCAGGTTCGAGTCCTGTCCGCCCTGCGAACTCGTTACGCCGTAGCGAGCAAAACAAACCAAAGTGAAGGATCATCGTGGCAACAAACCCAGCAGATGAGTCCGGTAATGACATTGTCAACAAGGCAAAAGCAGACCGAGACTCACGTCGTGGCCTGTGGGCACGCATGGTGCTTTTTCTTCGCCAGGTGCTTGATGAACTGAGCAAAGTTGTCACGCCGACAAGAAAAGAACTCATCAACTACACCCTGGTGGTGTTGGTTTTTGTCGTCATCATGATGGCGTTTGTATCAGTTTTAGACATTTTCTTCGGTTGGGGAGTGTCGTGGGTTTTTGGTGATGGCCGAAGCCTTATTGGCTAAAGCAGAGAAGAAAAAGGGAAGAGATAACAGTGTCTAAAGACAAAGCCAGTGACATCGATCTTGCGACGGCTGCCGAGCAGTCCTCGGAGGAGGATGAAGCACAGGAGGGCATGACTCTCTTGGAGCAAGAAACCTCGGTGGATTCCGCCGAACACCAAGCCATGCACGTCGTGAACGATGGCGAAATTAACGTCGATGAGGCGCTTGACGCTTGGGAAGCCGCCCCTGATTCTGCGGCGGATGCCCTAGTGGCGGATGCACTCGATGTGGATTCATCGCAGGAGGCTGACGCCGCCGCCGAAGCAACAAGTGATGAAGCCGATGGCGTTGATCACGACGAGGCGCCCGAAGAAGAAGACCCTTATGCGGAATTCCGCGGTGAACTGCGCCGTAAGCCAGGCAAGTGGTACGTCGTCCACTCGTATGCAGGGTTTGAAAAGCGGGTTCGCCAGAATATTGAAAACCGTCGGACATCGTTGGCGATGGAGGAATTCGTCTTCGAGGTTCAGGTTCCTATGGAAGATGTGGTCGAGATCAAAAACGGCCAGCGCAAACTCGTCACCAGGGTTCGTATCCCCAGCTACGTTTTGGTGCGCATGGAGTTGAACGAGGACAGCTGGTCTACCGTTCGCCACACCCCCGGTGTGACAGGGTTCGTTGGCAACGCCCACAACCCCACCCCACTGCGTTTTGAAGAAGCCTTCCAGATGCTCAAATCCACGGTCGCCGTGGCCGACGTTGCCCCCATCAAGGGTGCAGCAGTATCTGTTGGCGGTGGCGTTTCTCGCATGTTGCCAGCAGAAGTGGACTTTGAGGTGGGCGAGACGATCACCATCAAGGAAGGTTCGTTTGCTGGTTTGCCAGGAACTATTAACGAAATCAAGCCAGAAAGCGGTAAGCTCACCGTGCTGGTGTCCTTGTTTGAACGCGAAACCCCGGTTGAACTCGCTTTCGATCAGGTAACCAAGCTGTAGTAAAACCACCGCGACTCGGGATGGCCGAGTGAGCGGGAGCGCAGAGCCACCATGGCCCTGCACGAAGCAGAAAAGGAAAAGTAATGGCAAAGAAAGTTACGGGCTTAATTAAGCTCCAGATTCAAGCCGGCGCAGCCAACCCGGCACCCCCCGTGGGTCCGGCACTGGGTCAGCACGGTGTGAACATCATGGAGTTCTGCAACGCGTATAACCAGGCCACAGAATCACAGCGCGGAAATGTTGTCCCCGTTGAGATCACGGTCTATGAGGACCGGTCTTTCACCTTTGTGTTGAAGACTCCTCCTGCGGCAGAACTGATCAAGAAGGCAGCTGGTGTGAAAAAGGGTTCAGGAACCCCCCACACCGACAAGGTTGCCAACATCACTCCCGAGCAGGTTCGACAAATCGCTGAGCAGAAGCAATCTGATCTCAACGCGAACGACATTGAAGCTGCCGCCAAAATCATCGAAGGTACTGCCCGCAGCATGGGCATTACCGTCGGCTAACACACTTTTTCCTAGCGGGAGAGCGAGCCACGCTCACATACCGCGACCTCAGAATTGGAGATACGAACATGGCACAAAAATCAAAGGCTTACCGCGAAGCAGCAGCCCTGCTCACCGAAGGCCACTTCTATCACCCCGGCGAAGCGCTTGCTTTGGCGAAAAAGACGTCCTCTAAGAAGTTTGACTCCACTGTTGAGGTGGCAATCAAGCTCGGTGTTGACCAGCGTAAAGCCGACCAACTAGTCCGAGGAACCGTCAGCCTGCCCAACGGCACCGGAAAAACAGCACGCGTTATTGTTTTCGCAACTGGCGCTGCTGCTGAAGCTGCTTTGGCTGCGGGAGCTGACGAAGTCGGTGGCGATGAACTCATCGAGAAGGTCTCTGGTGGTTACACCAACTTTGACTCTGCTGTGTCCACACCAGAGCTCATGGGCAAGGTGGGAACACTCGGTAAGGTTCTGGGTCCTCGTGGTCTTATGCCTAACCCGAAGACTGGCACGGTGACACCTGATGTCGGAAAAGCTGTTGCCGACATTAAGGGCGGAAAAATTGAGTTCAGACTCGACAAGCACGCCAACATGCACTTCGTGATCGGCAAAGCAAGCTTTAGTGAAGATGCTTTGATGCAGAACTTCACTGCTGCGTTTGAAGAAATTCAGCGTTTGAAGCCTTCTTCCTCCAAGGGTCGCTACATCCAAAAAGCTGCAGTGTCGACCACTTTTGGTCCCGGCATTTCTTTGGACGTCAGCGCGCTCTAACCCGTGGCAAGCATCAGCATCCAGCGATGTGTTATCGCGGATGCTGATGCTTTATCAAGCCTGGCTGTTGCCACGTTTCCTTTGGCCTGCCTACCGGATACCACGCCGGCGGATATGGATGCTTTTTGTCGAGAAAAGCTCTCGAGCGATGCCTTCCGGGCTTATCTAGGCACGCCGGGTTGCGCGCTCTGGATTGCTCTGGATAACACCATTCCGGTTGGTTATGTGATGAGCGTTTTTGGAGAACCGAGTGACCCTGATATTGCTGGGGCGGTAAAGTCACGGCCCACCACCGAAATTTCTAAGCTCTATGTATTAGATTCCCATCACGGCACGGGCCTCGCCGCGCAATTGTTGGCGACTGCGGTAGCGGACGCGCTCGATTCTGGCGCGGCATCGTTGTGGTTGGGGGTAGGCCAAGACAACATTCGAGCCAATCTTTTCTACGAAAAATCGGGTTTTGTCGTGGTGGGGACCAGAAAATTTCAAGTCGGGGACTCGTTTGAGTCAGATTTTGTTCGAGAGAAGAATCTTCACTCCCTGGTGTGACATCGGGTTTTCATAGGAAACACCAAGAAAAAGGTGGAGACTAGTAATTATGAACGACTACAAAGGTTTGGATAGTTCCACCGGGAAGCTCACCCACGCCGATGGCTCTGCCATGCGAGCACTTGTGGTGGATGACGAGGAAAGCCTCGCTGATCTTGTTGCTATGTCCCTTAGATACGAAGGCTGGGACGTGGTGACCGCTCATAGTGTTACCGAAGCCATGTCCGTTGCCCAGGGGTTCACTCCCGATATAGCCGTATTAGACATCATGTTGCCCGACGGTAATGGGCTTGGTTTGATGAAGTCTTTGCGCGGGGTTCACTCCGGGCTTCCCGTCCTATTCCTGACCGCAAAAGACGCTGTGGACGACCGGGTTGCTGGGTTAACCGCTGGTGGTGATGACTACGTCACAAAGCCTTTTAGTTTAGAAGAACTTGTTGCCAGACTGCGGGGCATCCTCCGCCGATCTGGCAAGGGAGTGAGTGAAGACGACCAGGCTGAGCTTCGGGTTGGCGACTTGGTTCTCAATGAAGATAGTTACGAGGTTTCTCGTGCGGGTGCAGCGATTGAGCTCACCAGTACTGAGTTTGAACTCTTGCGTTATCTGATGCGAAACCCCAAGCGAGTTTTGTCCAAAGCCAACATTTTGGATCGAGTGTGGGATTACGACTTTGGCGGCAAAGCCAGCATTGTAGAAATTTATATTTCCTACTTGCGCAAAAAGGTTGACACGTTGGGTCCACCGTTGATTCACACCGTTCGCGGTGTCGGATACATCATCAAACCGGTGGACTAAGTGTTGGACACTCTGATTGCGCGGCTCAAGCGCAGGCGAGCGAGCCCGAATACCCTTCGTCGACAATTTGTAGCTGGAGGTGTTGCCCTGGTTGCCTTAGCGAGCATCGTCATTGGTCTCGCGAGCTCTTATGCAGTGGGTCAGACCTTGGTGGAGCGCCTTGATGAAGAGTTGGCAGACACCGCTCGACGCCTTGCCGTGAGTTTAGAACGACCAGGTTTGGTCAGCCTGGACAGGCCCGGATTTGCCGTGGAAACCGTGGTTGCCGTGATCAAAGATGGCGCCGTTTCTGGCGCCTATATTGACCAAGATGGCAATCTTCAACCGCTTGAAGGGCATCAAGTGGGAACGTTGCGTGCTGTGGAGTGGGAGCCAGGAGAGCCCACCTTTGTTCGCCTCTTGGAGGGGCATGGCGAGTATCGAGTAATGCCGGTAACCAACATCGAAGGCGCCCAGGTTGTGGTGGGTTTACCACTGCAGGATATTCGCATCACTCTTGCCAGGCTTAATATCATCATCATTATCGTTGTTGTGCTGGTGATCCTGCTAGGCGCAAGTATTGGAGCGGGCCTGGTTCGTTTTGCATTGCGCCCGCTAGATCGCATTCGAGAAACCGCCTCGGCGGTAACGCGGCAACCGCTTGATCGCGGCGAAGTGACTCTTGCCCTGCGCGTTCCGCCCCAATACGCCACCGATGACAGCGAAGTGGGCCAGGTAGGCGCAGCACTGAACCTCATGCTCGATCACGTTGACGATGCTTTTCGATCCCGTTTTGAAAGCGAAGAAAAAATGCGCAGATTTGTGGCGGACGCGAGCCATGAGTTGAGGACCCCACTTGCCGCTATTCGCGGCTATGCGGAACTGACAAAGCGCGCCGGGGGAAAACTCCCCCCCGATTTGCAGAAGGCGCTTGCTCGAATCGAATCCGAGTCGCTTCGCATGACCACCCTGGTTGAAGATTTGCTGCTCTTAGCTCGTCTGGATGAGGGCGAACCGTTGACCAAAGAACCAGTCGATCTGGCCAATATCGTGCGAGACGCTCTCTCTGATGCTTATGTAACAAGCCCTGATCATGATTGGGGAGCACAAGGTGTGGATGGGGCGGTGATGGTCACCGGTGATAGCCAAAGCCTCCACCAAGTTGTGGTTAATCTCCTAGCCAACGCTCGCGTGCACACGCCCGCCGGCACACGGGTCGAAGTGCGGGTAAAACAAAACCCCCAGAAAACAACTCTCCAGGTGGAAGATTCTGGACCCGGCATCGCACGAGAAAACAGAAAACGTCTGTTCCAACGCTTTGCCAGGGCGGATTCGTCTCGAGCGCGAAGTTCGGGAAGTACGGGGCTTGGTCTTTCCATTATCGAAACCATTGTTAAAGCACACGGCGGTGAAGTGTCCTTGTCTTCCAAGCCTGGCAAGACGGTCTTCACGGTGACACTTCCCACCCGGTAGTTTGCGCAAAGAGGGCAACTGCCATACTCTTAGGAAACCGAAGACCGCTGGTAGTGAGGGAAGCGAAAGCGTCCCGCACCGAAGTGTCCGAAGATTTTATTCGGAAGAGCCCGCGCAGGTGTATGACAGTGACAATGTCTAGTTTTAGATGTTCAAGCTCCGTGCGCTGGCGCCGGAGCTTTTTTCATGCCCGCTCCTTCGGTACATACCCCGTTAGATAAAAGGAGCACCATGGCGAACAAGGAAGCAACGGTCGCCGAGCTGACAGAACATTTCCGTCAGTCGTCGGCCATTGTGCTGACTGAGTATCGCGGATTGAGTGTGGCGCAGCTTAAAAAGCTTCGTCGTGGCATTCAAGCCGACGCTACCTATGCCGTGGTGAAGAACACGCTGACCAGGATTGCAGCCAAAGAGGCAGGCATCGATGCATTCGATGGTCTTCTCGTTGGTCCTTCCGCTCTGGCTTTCATTCACGGCGACGCCGTGACTGTCGCAAAGAGCTTGCGTGACTTTGCCAAGGAAAACCCACAACTGGTGATCAAGGGAGGCTATTTCGATGGCGCCCCCATTTCGCCAGAAGAAGTTATGCAACTTGCCAACCTCGAAACCAGAGAGGTCCTGCTCGCGAAGCTCGCAGGCGCCTTCAAGGCTTCGCTGTACGGCGCTGCATACATGTTCAATGCCCCACTGGCGCAGGCCGTTCGCACCGTCGACGCCCTACGCGAGAAGCAGGAGTCCGCTGGATAACTCCAGTGCGATTAATTCCATAACAACGAAGGAGAAATAATGGCCAAGCTCTCAACTGATGACCTCATTGCAGGTTTCAAGGAGCTTTCCCTGATTGAACTCACCGAGTTCGTCAAGAAGTTCGAAGAAGTTTTTGAAGTAACCGCAGCGGCTCCCGTTGCTGTTGCTGCCCCCGGGGCTCCTGCCGCCGGTGGTGGAGAAGCCGAAGAAGAGAAGAACTCGTTTGACGTCGTTCTCGAAGCTGCTGGCGAAAAGAAGATCCAGGTCATCAAGGAGGTGCGCGCACTCACCAGCCTCGGCTTGGGCGAGGCGAAGGCACTCGTTGACGGCGCTCCTGGTGTTGTGCTCGAAGGCGCAAACAAGGAAACCGCTGAAAAGGCCAAAGCTACTCTCGAAGAGGCTGGCGCAACCGTCACCCTCAAGTAGTCAAAAGCACTTCTGGTGTGGCGTCCACTTCGGTGGGCGCCACACTGCTTTAAGCAGAAGGAGGTGCTGTGCTGCCTCGGATTTTGAGGTCAACCTGCAGCTCGAGGTGGGCATCGTCAGATTCATCCCATGCGCCACCGAGTTGAGCAAAAGCTTGCGACACAGCCATGGAGCCTTGCGTGGCGGGATGTTGATTCATTGTCGTGAGCTTGAAAGTCTCACCCAATGGGTGACCATCAATCCCAATGACGGAAAGATCCTCAGGGACACGGATTCCTAATTCCCTGGCCGCTATCATCGCCCCAATCGCAATTTCATCCGAGCCCGCCATGATCGCACTGGGTCGCGCCTTTGGATCGGCTAGAGCCTTCATGGCGCCGCGGTAGCCACCAGCGATATCAAACTCGTCTGCGATGAAATCACGGGAATGAGGGAGACCAGCATTTTTTAGAGCCTGGCGAAAGCCCGCCAGGCGATTCGAGTGGACCATAAAGTCGAGCTGATGCTCCTGGTCTCCTCCCAAATGGAGAATCCGCGTGTGACCCAGGCCTATTAGGTGTTCTGTTGCACGGCGGGCTGTGGCGATGTCGTCAATAGAAAAAGTCGGAACGTGGGGAATTTTCCCCCCGATTCCCACAATTGGTTTGCCAAGCTTTCTTAGCCTCTTCACTTCGTCGTCACTAATAAACAGAGTTAAGGCGATAACCGCATCGACTCCCTTACGAACGAGGAAGTAATCGAAGAGTGCCTGGCGTTGAGCAGTTTTGTCAGAGAGCCGATACAGGGTGAGGTCGTAGCCAGCGCCAATCAACGCAGATTCAACCCCATCGATCACTTCGGAATAGAACCACCGATTAATAAAAGGCGTCACCACTGCAATGTTGCGAGATCGACCAGTTGCGAGGCTTTCAGCGGCGCTAGAGGGAACAAAACCCAACTCCTGGGCGGCGGTGGAGACCTTTTCTTGGGTGGTCCGTGACACAGAGCCGCGTCCAGATAGGGCCCGGGACGCAGTTGACTTAGAGACCCCCGCGAGCGCGGCCACATCGGACAAGGTTTTCACTCCGCAAGGCTACTCGTGTCAAAGCTGATAGGGCTCTTTGGCGTGATGACCAAGCTCAGGCACCGGGAAAGAAATTGCCCGCGATGGCCTGCCTCCCAACTTGCGCCTTGCCTTTCGAGCTCCGCAAACTGCTGGCGATAGACAGCACCAAGTTTCACGGGGTATCCCTCAAGCAAATCCAAACTATCGCGGACCCAGTTCTTTTGCCTCGATGTCTGAGAATCCCGCGCCCTGTCTGACTGCAGTTGCCCGTGGTTTTGCGAAGAAGTAGCCATGCGACTGAAGACTCCGCCATATCTGGTCACCCTTTCCGC
>LIAY01000052.1 GCA_001438965.1 Microbacteriaceae bacterium BACL25 MAG-120322-bin65
AAAATGTAGCGGCCCTCAGGCATGGAGGCACTCGCACTGGAGCTGGGTAAATTCATCATGGTTGTCCTCGCCTACTTCTTTTTGCCCTGCTCGGTTCCGCCGCCACCGACAACGTCGCTAGCCGAGGCACGAATGTGATCAACAAATCCATACTCCAGTGCCTCTTCGGCACTGAACCAACGGTCACGGTCACCATCGATAGTGATCTGCTCCAGGGATTTCCCCGTGGCTTCTGCCGTGATCTGAGCCAGACGCTTTTTCATGTCATTAATGAGGTGAGCCTGAGTTTGGATGTCGCTGGCTGTTCCACCAAAGCCACCGTGTGGCTGGTGGAGCAAGACCCTGGCGTTGGGCGTGATGTAACGCTTACCCTTCGTACCAGCGGTCAAAAGTAGCTGTCCCATGGAGGCGGCCATACCGATACCAACCGTCACAATGTCGTTAGGAACGAACTGCATCGTGTCGTAAATGGCCATACCTGCGGTGATTGAGCCACCGGGTGAGTTGATGTAGAGGTAGATGTCCTTGTCAGGGTCTTCTGCCGCTAAGAGCAAAAGCTTGGCCGCAATCTCGTTCGCATTGTCATCACGAACTTCGGATCCCAACCAAATGATTCGGTCTCTCAGCAACCGATCAAAAACGTTGGGTTGCATCATTGGTTCAGACATCGTCACAGTGTTGTTCTCCATCTAAAGGCGTGCAGCTTGATGTTCTGAGATTACCTGCCCGGTGTCCCCAGCAGGCTCCCTGTTCGCCCTCGGCAGAGAACTTATTTAGTGATCGTGATCGTGGTCGTGACCTTCATGATCAGAGTTATCTGCGACCGCTTGGGCAATCGCTGCCTCCACGGGGTCTGTAGCCGACTTCGTGAAATCACTCAGGTCCACTTTCTTACCCTTGTCGTCCTTCACGCTGACACTGCTCAAGGCAACCGAGAGCGACTTGGAGCGGGCAACCTCGCCGACCATGGCAGGAATTTGGTTGTTCTTATCCAAAGTTTGGATGTATTCCTGAGGCTCCATGCCGTATTGGCTAGCGGATTGCATCAGGTACTGGGTGAGCTCATCCTGAGAAACTTGAATTTCGAGGGTCTCCACCAACACGTCTAGCAAGAGCTGTGTTCTCAAAGACTTCTGCGTCGACTCGATGACTTCGCCGCGGTGAACATCGTCCTCCATGCGGTTTTCGCCTTCTAAGTGACGGTTCACTTCAGCATCCACCACGCCCTGAGGTAACGGAATTTTGGTGTCCTCGAGCAACTTCTCGACGAGCTTGTCTCTGGCTTGCTGCGCTTGAGTGAACACGCCACGGCGTTCAACTTGAGCCTTCAGGTCCTCGCGCAGTTCGGCAATGGTGTCGAACTGGCTAGCAATCTGAGCAAAGTCATCATCGGCTTCAGGAAGCTCGCGCTCTTTAACGCTCAGCACGGTGATTTCGATCTGGGCCATCTCACCCTCGCGGTCGCCACCCAAAAGCTTGGACTCAAAGGTGGTCGTCTCACCCGCAGTGAGAGTATCGAGAGCGTCGTCGATGCCATCAATGAGTTGGCCAGAACCAACTTCGTAACTAATCGAATTGGCGCTATCAATCGTCGAATCACCGATTTTGGCAGTCAGGTCCACCTGGACAAAGTCGCCAGTCTTGATGGGTCGATCCACGGTGACAAGGTTTCCAAAGCGAGACCGCAAGGAGTCGAGTTCGTCTTCAACGTCCCCCTTCGTCACCATGATGGCGTCTACTTCGAGGGAATATTTGTCGTATTTGGGAAGGTCAAATTCGGCTCGAACATCAACCTCGACCACGATGACCAGATCCCCCGAGAAATCTTTCTCGTTAGGCCATTGAGTCACATCGGCTTCCGGGCGACCCAGGGGGCGAAGCTTCTCTTCGGTTACGGCCAGTTGAAAAAACTTGTCCATACCGTCGTTGACGGCGTGGTTCAAAATCTCACCGCGCCCTACCCGCTGGTCAAGAAGGGGAGGCGGCACCTTGCCCTTGCGGAAGCCAGGAATCTGCACTTGCTCAGCAATGTGCTCGTAGGCGTGAGCAACACTCGGCTTGAGTTCCTCCGGGGTCACCGTGATGCTCAAGCGAACACGGGTGGGGCTCAAAATTTCTTTAGTGGTGGTAGGCACGTCTAATCTCCAAGTGGCTCTCTGATAGGGGTCGTACGTCGGGGCGACAGGATTCGAACCTGCGACCTCCCGCTCCCAAAGCGGGCGCTCTACCAAGCTGAGCTACGCCCCGAAGGTTCCCAGTGAATCACCACCGTTAAACAACTGCTCGTGTTTAGCCCGTGGTGAAACAACGACTAGGAGTCTATCGGGTGTCTTCTTGAAAAAATGACCCACGAGCACACAATGCAGTAGCATCATTGTCGAACACCCCCTGGGGATGTAGCTCAATGGTAGAGCCTCAGTTTTCCAAACTGATGGCGCGGGTTCGATTCCCGTCATCCCCTCCACTTATCGCTCTCCCTGTGGGATGGACAATGTGGCGCGCGCTGCCACAGCTTGAGCTTCGCAGAAACCTAACTCAGCGTGGAATGGGTCACCACACCAGCCGAGATGGTCAGGGCCACTGGCAGCTCGCGAAGAGCATCACTGGCCCGTGGGATATCGGAGCCTAAAGCGCCCATCAGCCAGAGAGGGTCAGCATCCAGGGCAACAATGTCGGCCGGCTGACCTGGTTCCAGGGTGGAGCGCGTAGAGCTATCAATCGCTTCAGTAATGCTCAAACCCTGCTCAAGATGCCACGGTTCGCGGCCGTCGCGTGTTCTCGTAACGGCAGCGGCGATGCTGACCCACGGGTCTAGTGGCGAGACCGGGGCATCTGAACCTAGAACTAAGTGGGCCCCATTATCGACGAGCTTGCGCAAAGCAAAAGCTCTCTCGGCGCGATCGGCCCAGTAGACATCGGTTACGTCACGATCATCGATGGCGTGTTCGGGTTGAACGCTGACGGTTATCCCCAGGCGGCCGAAGCGCTCAAAATCTTGCTCACGGACCAACTGAGCGTGCTCAATCCGACCCGTGAGATTGTTTCGTCCCATAATTTCCAGCACCATCTCATTGGCTCGATCACCAATGGCATGAACGGCCAGCCAGAAGCCAGCCTTCTGGGCTTTCACCAGAGTCGCCTCAATTTCCTCGGGTGGAAAATTCATGGCGCCATAGTCATCACCAGCCACCGAAAGGTAAGGCTCGACGCAGTGGGCGGTGCGGGTATTGAGCGAGCCATCGGTAATCATTTTGAACGGCCCGATGGTTATTCCTGGCGCAAGCTCAACCCCACTGACTAATCCTTCAGAGATTGCCCGATCCAAATCGTCGGGATAAACCCCCGCCTCAACGCTGAGGGGATAGCGACTGCCATAGCTGGTCGCCCGCCTCACCCAATCCGGCGCGTTGTAGGTCATTTCTAAATCAACGATGCCCACCACACCTCGCGATGCGGCGTGCCGGGCAGCATCGAGCACCCAACTATCGAGAGTGATCGGATCTACATCGGCAAGTTTTTGGGATAGAGCGAACCATTCGCGCTCGGCGATAACACCATCATCTCGATGCCCACTGACCCCCAGGTAGTCAAGCGCTGCAGAGTTCACCCAACACGAGTGAACATCAACAGAAGTCAGCACTACAGGCGTATCGCCAGTGAGTGAATCCAGCAAGGCAGTTGTCTTTTTATCACTCCACAAACCATCGCGGTAGCCGGCACCAATCACGATGCGATCGGGCTCAGCACTCTTCTTGTTGGCGGCCACCGCATTGGCCATCACCGTGGCCGCCTCGGCTGCCGAGGTTGCCTCCACCAGGCTCACGCGTCTGCGATGCTGTGCCCACAAAGTGAAATGAACGTGTTCGTCCCACATCCCGGGCATCACCACACGATCATCGAGATCAATGACTTCGTGGCCGTCCTGGGGTGCCACGCCTGCAGGAAAAATGGCCTCGATGATGTTGCCCTGGATCACAATATCCAGGCTTGTTCCGTGTGGATCGCCCAAGCGCTTGGCCCTGGTGAGAATCACGAGCTACGTCCTATCGAAGTTTGGCATTGGGGACAAAAGTAGAGTTTGCGCGTTGCCATCATGGCCATCACAATCGGTGTTCTACACACCCGACAGGGTTGCCCTTGACGTCCATACACAAAGTATCTCTCTCCGCGTTCTTCCAGCGCCAGAGCCTTGCCCTTGGCGTCCAGATCGTCCCTGGTCATCATGACTCCGGTTTGGACACCGCGGGCTAGGAGCACACCCCAGTCCTTCCATAATCGATGGACAAGCTCGGCATCTAGAGAGTTCGCACTGAGATAAGGGTCAAGTCGGTGGCGGAACAAGATTTCTGCCCGATACACATTGCCAATGCCGCTAACCACGCCCTGATCCATCAGAACAAGGCCGATAGGCCTGGATGTTCGAGCCAGGCGCTGCGCGAAAATGGCACCACTTTTCTTGCCCCGATCGTGCATCGGGTCAGGCCCTAAGCGGGCCTCGATTACTTCTCGCCCTTCGGGGGTAATCAGCTCACACGCGGTTGGGCCGCGCAAATCAGCGACAGTGTCTGAGGTTTCTAACCGCAAGCGCACTTGGCCCACGGGTGGCGGCGGAAAAGCAACATCCGAGGAGATAGACGTTTCGGTTTCCCCTATTCGTCTTCTGACCCGGGGTGCACCGAGGGAGACAGTATCGGGCGAACCAGCACGCGTTAGTTCACCCGAGCGCGAGATCACATCCCACGCCCCATAAATACCCAAATGCACTCGAACGCACCGATCGGCCTCAAAGCCCAGAAACAACTGTTTGCCAATGGCCTGACTGGTAAGGAGCGTGGTAGCGGATATCAAGGCGGCACCTTCGCTAAAGCGCCCTTGAGGGGAAGATGCCACGAGAACCTGCCCGGCAAAGAGCTCGGTAAAAAGCTGGGCGATGCGATGGACGGTATGGCCTTCGGGCATGGCCTAGTCCGAGGTCACAAAACCAGAAACCTGGCCAGTGGTTTCGAATTCACCCAGCTGATTAATGCGGCGCTGGTGGCGCTGCTCATCAGAAAAAGGTGTGTTGATGAAGGTATCGATAAACAACAAAGCCTCATCAATGCTGTGCTGGCGGGCACCAATAGCGCACACGTTGGCATCATTGTGCTCTCTGGCCAACACGGCGGTGTTGACACTCCACACCAGCGCTGCCCTAGCTCCAGCGACCTTATTGGCCGCCATTTGCTCCCCGTTACCTGAGCCACCGAAAACAACACCCAATGACTCCACGCCACGCTTTAAGTCGGCAACTACGGCTTTGGCAGCGCGAATACAGAAACTCGGGTAATCATCCAAGGGGTCAAAAGAAGGAGGGCCATGATCGATGACTTCGTGGCCTTCTAAAGCAAGATGCTCCGCTAAATCTTTACTAAATTCCAGGCCAGCATGGTCAGTGGCGATATGAATGCGCATAGACCACACTCTACAAAACCTAGGAGCGGCGACAGTGCCCCGCGATGCGAAAAAATATGTCGGCAGAATGAGCACTTTTGCCTCAAACCAATCGAGACACCAATCAGGAGAGTGTTGCGAGTATTCCTGATTTCCGCAAAACGGTTCGCCGAGTAGGGCGCGGAAGCCCCTACTCTGTGGGCCGCAGAGCTCTCTCCGAGCCCCTTGAAGGCCGGGAAAGCGAGCGGGGTTGCCTGGGTGGGTATCTGGCACCGCACGCGCCCGGCTGCCACTGAGATCAACATGGGAGTCAGTAGCGCCCACAGGCCCACACCGAATGGGGATTCAGAACTAATCGCTAGCGGTGATAGCAACGCTAAAAAGTCTCCGGAGCCGAGCCCATTATCATTGTCTCGGAACCTCTCAGAATTAATCCCCAAAACGGCAGTCTCGTTGCGAGGTTGGCGCCCCTTCTTGTGAGGCTTGTGCGAAGTGTGACTATTTATGACCCAAGGAGTATGACGTGCCTGGTGAAAATCTGACCCGACGTGAAGCGCTGACTCGCTCGCATCTGGTAACAGTAAAAAGTTACGACATCGAGATTGACCTGCGTGAGGTAGCCAGTTCGCCAGTCTTTCGCTCAAGCACCGTGGTGAACTTCCTGGCTGAGCCCGGCCAGAGCACCTTTATTGACGCGGTTGCTAGTAGCGTTCACAGCGTCACCCTCAACGGAACAACCTTGGATCCAGCTCTCGTTTTTGCCGACTCTCGCATTTCGCTTTCCGATCTCATGGCCCACAACACCCTCGAGGTGGTGGGAGATTTTTCCTACACCAATAGCGGTGAGGGCCTGCATCGCTTTATCGACCCAGTAGATGATGAGATCTATCTCTACTCACAATTTGAGGTCCCCGACTCTCGCCGCGTGTTTGCCGTTTTTGAGCAACCCGATGTGAAAGCTACCTTCGCCTTTAGGGTCCATGCCCCGGCCTCCTGGCAGGTCATTAGCAACCAGCCCACTCCCTCACCGTTTGCCACAGATGGTGGAGCCACGTGGGCCTTTACGCCCACACCGCGGATTTCGTCCTACATCACAGCCCTCATAGCTGGGCCCTACCATGTGGTGCGAAGTGAATTAACAAGCTCTAGCGGACGCGTCATTCCCTTAGGCATTTTCGCTAGGGCGTCGCTCTTTGAGTATCTAGACAGCGACTACCTCTTCGATATTACGAAAAAGGGCTTTAGCTACTTCGAAGAAAAATTTGGCATCGCCTACCCGTTTGAGAAATACGACCAACTCTTCGTCCCCGAGTTCAATGCCGGTGCCATGGAAAACGCCGGAGCCGTGACTTTCACCGAAACCTACATTTTCCGCTCACAAGTTTCCGATGCCACTCGGGAACGTCGAGTGGTGACCATCCTGCACGAACTAGCTCACATGTGGTTTGGCGATTTGGTCACTATGCGCTGGTGGAACGACCTGTGGCTCAATGAGTCCTTTGCTGAGTGGGCCTCCACAATCGCCACCGCCCAGGCCACGGAATGGACCGGGGCGTGGACCACATTCCAGGCCATGGAGAAATCCTGGGCTTACCGCCAAGATCAGCTTCCCTCCACCCACCCCGTGGTTGCCACCATCAATGACATTGAAGACGTTCAGGTCAACTTTGATGGCATTACTTACGCCAAGGGCGGCTCTGTACTGAAACAACTGGTTGCCTGGGTGGGCGAGGAAGCCTTCTTTGCTGGCGTTCACAACTATTTTAGAAAACACCAATGGAGCAATGCAGTCCTGGCAGATTTCCTCACCGAGTTGGAAGATTCCAGTGGTCGTGACCTTTCGCGCTGGAGTGAACTCTGGCTAGAAACTGCCGGAGTGAACACTCTGGTGGCAGAAATCACCGCTGATCAGGCGGGAATCATTCAGGCATTCACGATCGTCCAAAGTGCACCCGCAGAGTGGCCCACCTTGCGCCCTCATCGACTGGGCATCGGCCTCTACAGCGCGGATGAGTCTGGTGCGATATCGCGGAGCATCAGCGTCGAGCTTGACGTCGATGGTGAAAGGACTGATGTTCCACAACTGGTGGGAAAACACCGAGGAGACATTGTTCTGATCAACGATGACGATCTCGCCTACGCCAAGATTCGACTGGATTCGGCTTCTCGCGATGTGGCGATTGCGAATCTTTCACAGATTGAAGATCCCCTGGCCCGCTCGTTGATCTGGGGTAGCGCCTGGGATAGCACCCGGGATGCGGAAATGCCCCCCCGGGAGTTCGTGGCATTGGTTCTCAACAACGTGGCCCACGAAACCGAGAGCACTACGGTGCGAACGGCCCTGTCGCAGTTGGCTCTAGTGCTGCGTTCCTACATTGCTCCGGCACACCGCGAGAAGGCACTCATAGACAGCGCCGATGCGCTCTGGATGCTGGCCCGGGCAGCGCGAGCTGGTAGTGACACTCAGTTCCAATTGGTGAAAGCTTTTGCCACTCTGGCCTCTACCCCAGAGCACATTGCCACACTTCATAGCCTTCGAGACTCCAGTGTTTCCCTCGACGGGCTTACCGTCGACAAAGATTTGGATTGGGAACTCCTAGCTGGCCTCGCCCTGGCTGGTGGCATTAGCGCACCAGACATTGACGCCGCCTTGGCCCTTGACGACACCTCCAATGGCGCTCAGGCTGCCGCTCGAGCCCGATCGCTTCTGCCAGG